>CBDTYC010000184.1:0-5655 GCA_965364495.1 uncultured Yoonia sp.
CTCGGGCCGCAGACCCAGAATGACATCACGGCCTGCCATCGCGCTGACCCGCGCTGACAAAGTTGGCGGCAGCGGAAAATCAAGCGGCGCGTCCTCCGCGCTGCCGGTTGTGACAACATGCTGCCCGTCTTGTTTGCGGATTTTTCCGGGCAGCATGTTCATCGGTGGCGACCCCATAAACCCCGCCACAAACAGATCGACAGGTTCCTCGTAGATCGTCGCCGGATCGGCAAACTGGCGGATATGTCCGTTGTCCATGACCGCAATCCGCGACGCCAGCGTCATCGCCTCGATCTGGTCGTGGGTCACGTAAACGATGGTCTTGCCCAGCCGTTGATGCAGCTTCTTGATCTCGGTGCGCATTTCGATGCGCAGCTTGGCATCAAGGTTTGACAGCGGCTCGTCGAACAGAAAAACATCCGGCTTGCGCACCAGCGCGCGACCCATCGCAACCCGCTGCCGCTGACCCCCCGATAGCTGGCCGGGCTTGCGCGACAGCAAGCGTTCGATTTGCAGCAGGGGGTTGATCTCGGCGACAGCGGCGTCCTGATCGGCTTTGGGGATATTGCGCGCGACCATCCCGAAAGTGATGTTGTTGCGCACCGTCTTGGTCGGATAAAGCGCATAGGATTGAAAAACCATCGCGATGTCACGGTCCCGTGGCGGCGTGTCATTGACCCGCTTTCCGCCGATGAAAATATCGCCATCCGTGATCGTCTCGAGGCCCGCAAGCAGGTTCAGCAACGTCGACTTGCCACAGCCCGACGGCCCGACCAGAACGACGAATTCGCCCGCATCAATCGCGAGGTTGATCCCCTTGATCACCTTGGTGGCCCCAAAATCCTTGCGGACATTTACAAGCTGGATATCTGACATCGCGTTACCCCTTCACGGCTCCGGCGGACAGGCCGCGCACAAAATAGGCACCGGCAATCACATAAACCGCCAGCGTCGGCAGTGCCGCGATAATCGCGGCGGCCATATCGACATTGTATTCCTTCACACCGGTGGACGTGTTCACCACGTTGTTCAAAGCGACCGTCACGGGGTTGCTATCGCCCACGGTAAAGGCAATCCCGAACAGGAAATCGTTCCAGATTTGCGTGAATTGCCAGATCACCGTGACCACGATAGCGGGCAATGACATCGGCAGGACGATCCGAAAGAAGATGCCGAAAAACCCCGCGCCATCGACCTGTGCAGCTTGGATAATCCCGTCAGAGACCCCGATAAAGAAGTTGCGAAAGAACAGGGTCGTGAACGCCAGACCATAGATAATATGCACAAGAACCAGCCCCGGAATCGTACCGGCAAGCCCCAAGATACCAAGCGTGCGCGCCATCGGCAGCAGGATCACCTGAAACGGGATGAAAGCCCCGAAAAGGATCAGCGCAAAAATGATATCCGCCCCGCGAAACCGCCATTTCGTCAGCGCGTAACCATTCAGCGCTCCAAGGATCGTCGAGATCGCAACCGCAGGCACGACCATCGCGACAGAGTTCCAGAAAAAAGGTTTCAAACCATCACAACGGACGCCGACGCAGGCCGAACTCCACGCTTTGGACCATGCGTCGAACGTCACGTCCTGCGGCAGGCTAATCAGCGATCCGGTGCGTATTTCCTCTAATGATTTCAACGATGTAGATACCATGACCGCCAGCGGCGCCAGATAGTACAGACAAAACAACCCCAAGATCAGGAACAACAGCACACGCATCGCCAGATGCCGCGCGCCTTTTTGCCGGACAATCCCGCCCAAGTTCCTGCGGCTCATCGTTTTGCCCCCCGTAATTCGGAATAAAGATAGGGAACAACAATCGCGATCACGGTCGTCAGCATCATCACGGCACTGGCCGCGGCAACACCCAACTCGCTGCGCTGGAACGCGAATGCATACATAAAGGTTGCGGGCATATCGGTCGCATACCCCGGCCCGCCGCCGGTTAACGCAATCACCAGATCAAAGCTTTTGATCGCCAGATGCGCCAGAATGATCACCGTGGATAGAAACACAGGGCGCATGATCGGCAGCACCACACTGAAATAGGTGCGAAAGGCGCTGGCCCCGTCAATTGCGGCGGCTTTCAGGATTTCATCGTCAACCGACCGCAAGCCAGCCAGAAACAGCGCCATTGCATAGCCCGACGACTGCCAGACTGCGGCAATAACAACGGTATAGATCGCATAGTCGGACTCGACGATCCAGTTGAACGTGAAATCCGTGAACCCCAGTTGCCTGACCAAATTCTGGACACCTAGGCCCGGATTAAGGATCCATTTCCACACCGTGCCGGTCACAATGAACGAAAGCGCCATCGGATAAAGATAGATCGTGCGGATCACGCCTTCGACGCGGACGCGCTGATCAAGCAGGATCGCCAGCAGAACGCCAATCGCCAGACTGATCGCGATGAACAGCCCCGAAAAGACAAACATATTGCCCAAGGCCACATACCAGCGCGGCGTGGCCCACAGACGTTCATACTGTGACAGCCCGTCAAAGGTGTAGTTGGGCATCACCCCCGAGCGGGTAAAAGAGATGTAAAGCGTCCACGCAATGAAGCCGTAAACAAAGAACAGACTTAGCGCGAAAAGGGGCGACACAACGATCCGCGGCAGCCAGCTTTCGACTTTTTGGCTGAACGGTACGGGTCTTTGGGGGCGGGTAACCATCAGGATTTGCGCCGGAGGATGACCCCCGGCGCAAGCTTTCTATTGCGCACGTGCGACGGCAGCGGCAAGCGCCTGCGCGGCTTCTTCGGACCCCATGTCAGAGTTGAAGAAGCTGGTCACAAGATCAAGAAACTCGCCTCTGATCGAACGCGGGATTGCCATTTCATGCGCCATGGACGGGACCAGAGCATCATTTTCAATCGCGGCAAGAAGATCGGAATGCGATCGCAACGCGCAGGTGTCAAAGGCATCAAGGGCAACGTCCGTGCGGGCCGGAATAGACCCTTTGGCAAGGTTGAACGTTTCCTGAAACGCGGGCGACATGATCAGACTGGCAAGAACCTGTTGGCCTGCAATGTTGTCGGCCCCTTCCACCTCGAAGAAGGTAAAGCTGTCGGAATTCAGGACAAACCCGTTACCCGGCGTCGGGGCGCAAAGGAAATCGACGCCCGGTTCCTTTCCGGCGGCCAGAAACTCGCCCTTGGCCCAGTCACCCATGATCTGGAATCCGGCTTCGCCACGCATGACCATGCCGGTTGCAAGGTTCCAGTCGCGGCCGGCAAAGTTTTCATCCACATAGCCGCGCATTTTGCGAAGCTGGTCGAACGCGGCAATCATCGTGTCGCTTTGCATCGCATCCTGATCCAGCTCTACCAGCGCCTTGCGAAAGAACTCTGCGCCGCCGATACCCAGAACCACGTCCTCGAACACGGTGGCATCCTGCCAAGGCTGGCCGCCATGGGCCAAAGGCACGATCCCTGCAGCCATCAACTTGTCGGCTGCGGCGTTGAATTCATCCCATGTTGTCGGCATCTCGGTCACGCCTGCCGTCTCGAGTGCCTGCGGGTTCGCCCACATCCAGTCAACGCGGTGGATATTGACAGGGGCCGCCACATAGGCCCCGTCGTATTTCATGATCTCGGCCAGAACCGGCGGCAGCACGCTGTCCCAGTTCTCGCTCTGGGCCACGCCTTCAACGTCGTTCAGGGCGCCTTCGCGTGCCCATTCCTGAATGCCGGGGCCTTTCAACTGCACCGCAGTCGGGGGATTTCCGGCAATCACACGGGCGCGCAAGGCCGTCATGGCAGCATCACCACCACCACCGGCAATCGGGGAATCGATCCAGGTGCCGCCTTGGGCCTCAAAGGCGTTCTTCAACTCGCCCACGGCCCGCGCCTCGCCACCTGATGTCCACCAATGAAGCACTTCAACCGTGCCGTCAGCATGGGCAGAACCGGCACTAATGGCGCCAACTGCTACCGAGAGCGTAAGGGCTTTCTTCAATATATTCATAACAATTTCCTTTTCTGGAGTGCAGGGAACGAACCGCCAAACCTGACTGTGGGGCCAACGGTTCAACGCTGGCGCCGTTCAGGTGCAACAGCCGGTCTGACTGCGAACAGTGCATGGGAAACCGAACCACGTTTCAGCCAATGGCAGATTGACCTTTATCAATCGAAAACCTGACCGGCGGGCATCGTGGTACCAGAGGCGCCCCGCAGCGATTGATCCTGATCAACCGCGTTGGGCCACATCCCGTTATGTCGGGACCGTTGTGAAAGGAAACCATCATGTGCTGGAACGTAGAGGCGTCGGTGGCCGTGGTCGCGCTAGGGGGTGCTGCCGCGGTGACGACCTATCGTCGCAAAGACGCCCCCGCGATCTGGATCACGCTGGGTTTCTTCACCCTGATGGAGGGGTTGCAGGTTTGGGGCTATCTGGTGCTTGACCAATGCGGGACACCCGCCAACCGGTCGGCGACAGTCGCGTCCTATCTGCATATCGCCGTGCAACCGATCTTTATCAATGCATTCGCGATGGAGCTTGTTCCGGCACCGGTAAAACGCAAAGTGCGCGTCTGGGTCTATGGTGCCTGTGTCGCAGCGACCGCCATCATGCTGGTCAAGATACTGCCCCTGCCCGCGCTGGGATCGTGTTTGCCCGGCAGCCCGCTTTGCGCCGAAAGGTGGTGCACCGTATCAGGCGACTGGCACATCGCATGGGATGTCCCCTACAACGGTTTGACCGTCCGGGCAGAGCAGTTCTTCGGCATCTACCCCGGCTTTCCGGCATATATGATCGCCGCTTTCGTGGTGCCTTTGTTCTACGGGGCGTGGCGGTTTGTGGCTGTTCATGCGGTTGTAGGGCCGATATTGGCCACTGCGTTGACAACAAACCCCAACGAGATGCCGGCAATCTGGTGTTTATTCTCTGTCGCGATCATCTTGATCAGCCTCAGTCCGGCCATCAGAAAGAAGGTGGCGACAGACCGGTGGTGGGGTCAACGCGTGCTTGATGAAACATAGAGAGGGGGAACGAATGACGGATTTGGCGAGATTGACATGCTTGTCCTGCGGACAGGCCAATCGGGTACCGCTGGCAAGGATGACCGCAGGGCCAAAATGTGCGAAATGCGCAGCACCACTGGCCGACGGCAAAGTCGCCGAACTGGACATCGCGATGCATGACAAAGCCACGCGCAATGACGGGTTACCGCTGCTTGTCGACTATTGGGCGCCGTGGTGCGGCCCATGCAGGATGATGGCCCCCGCCTTTGCACAGGCGGCACAGGACCTGCAATTCAAGGCCCGTTTTGCGAAAATAGATACCGAACAGTTTCCGGCGATCTCGCAACGGCTGCAAATCAGGGGCATCCCGCTGTTGATCCTGCATATGAACGGTCGCGAAGCCGGACGCCTGTCCGGCGCGCGTCCTGCCGCCGACATCACCGCCTTTGTGCGCGGGCATCTTTGACACCGCGGCGGGATCAAGGACCGGCCTGAACCGCCGCCGTCCAGAACCTGTAGCGCCCCTGCCCTGTCGTTTCGCGGATCAAACCTTGGTCTGCCATCCAGTTCAGGTTGCGTTGGATCGCTGTACGGCTCGCGTCGATCTCTGCCTCTGCCATCGGCGCGCTGACAAGCGGCCAGTCGCGCAGCAGACGGAGCAATTGCGGCTGGGTCCGGCCTGATAGGCTGGCAC
>CBDTYC010000185.1:0-5647 GCA_965364495.1 uncultured Yoonia sp.
ATTAACGTGCGTAAGGCATCATCGGTTTGATGATACCTTCGTCAGCTTTGCAAAGTGTGGATGTACCACGGGCATTGCGGAGGAATTTGTTGGAACGTTTGATCATTCCGTGACGCTTGCCGGCTGCGCCAGCAAGAATGCGGCCAGTGGCCGTCACTTTGAACCGCTTTTTGCAGCTCGATTTAGTCTTCATCTTCGGCATTTCCGTCTCCTAATTGTAAGTCGGTCGGACGCGCGACTCGGCATGCCATTTCGGCCGGACGCGCGGGTTGAGATGCGGCATATAGGCCGCATCCCCATTAGGCGCAAGGGATTAGTTCAGGTAACGCCCGAGAACTACCAGTATAGTGTCGTCGATTGTTGCGACTGAATAGGTGTCGGGGTTTTCGCGCATTGCGAACGCCACAGCACCACCTGCAATCAACAGCATCAACGCGGCTTGCTTTGGCCAGCGGCGGTCTGAATATGCGCTCACCAATGATGGAATCGCGAATGCTGCCAGAACTAGCCCAACAACAAAGATCAGATCGACATCCATCACATAGCGCCCTTAGCGAAAACTCTGGCCAAGCTTACTCTGTTTCAGAGGCATAGATCAAACGTTCAGCGCAAGGCGCAACCCGCAAGATGTTTGTCGATCCAGGTGTGTTGAATGGCACACCCGCAGTGACAACAACCATGTCATCCTCGGTTGCCAGATTCTGCGCACGTGCGGCACGGACAGCTTCGATCACGGCATCCTTGAACCGGTCCACAGGGCCGGTTACCACACAGTTCGTTCCCCATGACAGGCAAAGCCGACGGGCCGTTTTGATATGGTTAGCCAATGCGATAATCGGCACACGCGGACGTTCACGCGATACCAGCAATGCGGTTGCGCCTGATTGCGAGAAACAGCAGATCGCTTTGACATCCGTCGTCTCTGCGATTTCGCGGGCAGCAGCGACGATACCGTCAGCCACTGATTCTCTTTCCGCTTTGCGCGACGCTTCGATAATTTCCGTATAAGTCGGGTCTGCTTCGACTTCGCTTGCAACGTTGTGCATCGTGCTGACAGCTTCGATCGGGTAAGAACCCGCAGCAGATTCCGCTGACAACATGATCGCGTCGGCACCTTCATAGATTGCTGTCGCCACGTCCGATACTTCGGCGCGCGTCGGCATCGGCGAATCGATCATCGATTCGAGCATTTGGGTCGCAACGATCACTGGCTTGGCCGCAGCGCGGCATTTGCGTACCAACTGCTTTTGAATGGGCGGCACGTTCTGAACCGGCAATTCCACACCCAAGTCGCCGCGGGCAACCATGATACCGTCAGAAACCGCAAGAATTTCGTCAAACATCTTAACGGCATTCGGCTTTTCAATCTTCGACAAGATCGCAGCGCGGCCTTTGGCCAGCTTGCGCGCCTCATCGACGTCTGCCGGACGCTGCACAAACGAAAGCGCCAACCAGTCGACACCCAATTCGCATACAAATTCAAGGTCTTTGCGGTCTTTGTCAGACAAAGCGGCCAGCGGCAGAACCACATCAGGTACGTTCACGCCCTTGCGGTTGGAAATCGTACCACCGACGACAACTTCGCAATTCGCGAAATTGGCACCACAATCCTTGACACGTAGCTTGATCTTGCCGTCATTGACCAGCAAGTGCGCGCCAGGCTCGAGCGCGTCGAAGATCTCTTTGTGGGGCAGCTTGACCCGATTCACATCACCATCAGCGTCGTCCAGATCAAGCCGGAAGGAGGCACCGGGCACCAACTCTTCTTCGCCGTTGGCAAACACACCAACGCGCAATTTTGGACCCTGCAAGTCGGCGAGAATGGCAATCGGACTATTCAGGTCCTTTTCGACCTGACGAATAATCCCGTGACGCACTTTGATTTCGGCATGGTCACCATGTGACATATTCAGGCGGAATACGTCTGCGCCTGCTTCGTGCAGCGCACGGATCATCGCATAGTCATTCGAAGCGGGGCCAAGTGTGGCGACAATTTTCACGTTGCGGTGGCGTCTCATATCATTTCCTTCGTCCAGCAGCGCCGTTAGCGGTAACAGCACAAGTTGAGCCCTTATTGCGCAATTCCATTCCAGTTACAATTAGCCTAAATGCAGTAACAGAGGAATGACGCAAACATGACAGACGAACCGTATGAAATTGCAGGCGCTAACCGCCCGGGTCGGTGGCTGATCAGTTGCGATCATGCCACAAATCATGTGCCTGACTGGGTGAACGGTGGTGATCTGGGCTTACCCGCCGAAGACATGCAGCGGCACATCGCCTATGACATCGGCGCAGAAGGCGTGACGCGCAAGCTGTCCGAGGCATTGGATAGCCCTGCGATCCTGTCACGGTTTTCACGGTTGGTCTGTGATCCAAACCGCGGCGAGGATGATCCGACCATCATGATGCGTCTTTATGACGGCACGATCATTCCCGCGAACCGCAACGCTGACCACGACGAGATCGAAGAACGCCTGCGCCGTCTTTATCGCCCCTATCACGCTGCCTATGCCGATCTGGCAAACAAGATCGAAGCGCCAATCATCTGCGCGATCCATAGCTTTACGCCACGCCTGCGCAGCCGCGCCCCGCGCCCATGGGAAGTTGGCGTGCTTTATGCCGATGACACGCGACTGGCGATTCCGTTTGTGGCGGCATGTCGTGCGCAGGGCTGGTGCACAGGCGAGAATGAACCCTATGCAGGCCACCTGCCCGGAGACGCCATTGACAGGCATGCGCTGCAAACAGGCCGCCCGAATGTGTTGATTGAGCTACGTCAGGACTTGATCGCTGACGATGCAGGACAAACCCTTTGGGCAAACCGTTTAGCCCCTATATTAGCAAATGCATTAGCCCAATCCGGCCTTTGAAGGGAACGCACTATGGACGACCAAACCCGAATTGAACTCGAAGCCGCCGCATTTCGCCGGCTGCAAAAGCACCTGATGGAAGATCGCAAGGATGCGCAGAACATCGACATGATGAACCTTGCAGGGTTTTGCCGGAATTGCCTGTCACGCTGGTACCAAGAGGCCGCAAATGAACGGGGCATCGCAATGACCAAAGATGAAGGCCGCGAGGCTTTCTACGGCATGCCCTATGATGACTGGAAGGCGAAGTACCAAACCGAAGCAACACCCGAGGCCAAAGAGGCCTTTAAAGACAACCACGGATAACGCGACATGCTTGAACGACTGACGGCCTTTTTTGGCAATCCTGCCGGCTATCACACCCCACTACCCGACGCCGATGCACAGCACGCCTTGGGCGCATTGCTGGTGCGCGCCGCCAAAGCCGACAACACATATCTGGTCGAGGAAATCGCGCAGATCGACAAGGTCCTGTGCGAACGCCACGGGCTAAACCCTGTGCAGGCCGCTAAAATGCGCGCTGAATGCGAACTATTGGAGAAAGCAATCCCCGACACAGCAAAGATCACTTCGATTCTCGAGCACGCAATCAGCACGGCGGAAAAAGAAGCGACGCTGATCGCGCTTTGGCGCGTTGTTTATGCCGACGGGCTCAATAAAGAGGTCGAAGACAAGCTATTGCACGAAATCGAAGCGGTGCTGGGTGTCGGGCAAGCGCGCGCGAAAGAGCTGCAAGATCAGGCGCACGAGTAGAAAAGGAAGACGCACAATAGCGTTATGCGCTGCCGGTATTCGTGATACCATTGGAATTGCTCGGTAGCGTTCCGTCTGGCGCGAGCGACTATTCGAAATGGTGAACTGGACCAGAAAGTGAGCAGATCGAAATGGACAAAACGCCCAACAACGACCGACTTGCCATGACGGGAAATGTGCAGGGTTTCGAGCTTCCTATGGGTTGCCTGATGACATCGGTTTTCATCCTGCTTCCGATCCTGACAATGGCCACAGGCCTGATTTGGTCCAACGGTCCAAGCGATATGATCTTTGCGGTACTATTATCCGCGGGATTAATAGCTGCTTTCGCAATAGCAAGACGCATCCCTGCCTTGGCCCAAAGTCCAGTTAGTCGCAGACCTTAAGTCGGGGTTCGCCCTGCCATTCTTTTGGAAAAGTGCGGCGAAACCCACCCTACACAGCCGCTTTGCGGCTTTCTTCCAGGTAGATTTCCCGCAGCCGCGCGGCAACCGGCCCCGGCGTCCCGGCGCCGACAGCAACACCATCAACCTCGACAACCGGCATGACGAACGTACTGGCGGATGTAATAAATGCCTCGTCCGCCTTTTGCGCCTCGGCGATGGTAAAGCTGCGTTCTTCGACCTGCATCTGCGCCTCTTTTGCAAAACGCAGTACGGCGGCGCGGGTGATGCCATGCAGGATCTCATTGCCCAGATGACGGGGAATGATCGTGTTGCCTTTGACAATGTAGGCGTTGTTCGATGTGCCTTCGGTCACGGCACCATCCTCGACCATCCAGGCGTCATCGACACCGGCTGCTTTGGCCATCATCTTGCCCATCGAGGGGAACAGCAGTTGCACGGTTTTGATGTCGCGCCGCGCCCAGCGCTGGTCTTCGATTGAAATCACCTTGATGCCCTTTTTGGCAGCAGGGCTATTGGCCAAGCCCGGTTTGTTCTGGGTGAACAGAACAACCGTCGGCGTGGTCGTCTCTGGATCAGGGAAAACAAAGTCACGGTCATCAGGGGCCCCGCGCGTGATCTGCAAGTAGACCATGCCTTCGTCGATACCGTTCAAGCGGACAAGCTCGCGGTGAATATCAATCAGATCGGACAATACAGCGGGATGTGGCATGTCCAATTCGTCTAACGACCGTTCAAGCCGTTTGGCGTGTCCTGCAAAATCAATCAGCTTACCGTCTAGAACCGAAGTTACCTCGTAGACGCCATCAGCCATCAGAAATCCCCGATCAAAGATCGAGACTTTAGCTTCGTTTTCAGGCAGGTACTCGCCGTTGACATAGACTGTGCGCATGGTCATCCCCAAAGTGCAGCGGCGGGCGGATGCACGCCTTTTTCATCAAAGTTAAGTGGTCGATCACGGTCTTCGGCCAATAAGAGCGGCCCGTCAAGGTCCGTAAAGGCAACACCCTGCGCAAGGATCGTGGCTGGTGCCATGGCAAGCGACGATCCAACCATGCAACCAACCATCACGCCGTAGCCTTCGGCAATCGCTTGTGCCTTCAGCGCCAGCGCCTCAGTCAAACCACCCGTTTTATCAAGCTTGATGTTCACCATATCATATTTGCCGCGCAACGCGGGCAAGCTCGCGCGGTCATGGCAGCTTTCGTCGGCGCACACCGGTAGCGGGCGGGCAATCTCTGACAGCATGTCATCTTGCCCCGCAGGCAAGGGCTGTTCGACCATCTGCACGCCAAGCCGGATCAGATGGGGGGCAAGATCGGCGTAAACTTCGGCCGTCCATCCCTCATTGGCATCCACTATAATGCGGGCATCAGGTGCACCGCGGCGCACGGCTTCAAGCCGGGCCATGTCGTCAGGGGTGCCCAGCTTGATTTTCAACAAGGGTCGGAATGCATTCTGCGCAGCCTGCGACTGCATCGCGTCCGGTGTATCCAGCGACAAAGTGTAGGCGGTGATTTCAGGGCGGGGCGCCTCGAGGTCCAACAAGTCCCAGACACGTTTGCCCGCAGATTTGGCGGCATGATCCCAGAACGCGCAATCAAGGGCATTGCGGGC
>CBDTYC010000186.1:0-5644 GCA_965364495.1 uncultured Yoonia sp.
TCACCGCCTACTCCGCAGCGGTTTTGGCCTGAAACCCCTGTTCGCTAATGACAGACGAAGCCACGGGATATAACCCCGAGAAGCAGGCGTCACAATAGGCTGGTTTTTTGGTGTCGCGACCTTTTGCTTCGCCAACCGCGCGATATAGGCCGTTGAGCGAGATAAACTTGAGGCTATCAACGCCCAGATGATCGCGCATTTCATCCTCTGTCATTGTTGCAGCCAGCAGTTTTTCACGCTGTGGCGTGTCTACACCGTAGAAACATGGCCATGCAGTGGGCGGTGAAGCGATCCGGAAATGTACCTCGGCTGCCCCTGCATCAAGGATCATTTCCTTGATTTTGCGGCTGGTGGTACCGCGCACAACACTGTCGTCCACAAGGATCACGCGTTTGCCTTTGATCAGGGCGCGGTTGACGTTCAGTTTGAGGCGCACACCCATATTGCGGATGCTCTCGGTCGGTTCGATGAAGGTGCGGCCCATGTACTGGTTGCGGATGATGCCCATCGCATAGGGAATGCCCGATTGTAGCGAGTAGCCAATCGCCGCAGGCGTGCCGCTGTCAGGGACGGGGCAAACCAGATCTGCCTCGACCGGTGCTTCCTTTGCCAGTTCGCGCCCGATGTTTTCGCGCGTTTCATAGACAGAACGTCCGCCAAGAATACTGTCGGGGCGGCTGAAATAGACATGTTCGAAGATGCAGAACCGAGATGCGGCGGGCCGGAAAGGAAAGTGGCTTGCCACACCTTTTTCGGTCACAACAACCATTTCGCCGGGTTCGATCTCGCGCAGGAACTCTGCGCCGATAATGTCCAAGGCACAGGTTTCGGATGCCAATGCCCAACCGTCGCCGATTTTGCCCAAGACCAATGGACGCACACCCAAAGGATCGCGGCAGCCAATCAATTTGGTGCGGGTCATCGCCACAATCGAAAACGCGCCTTCGACTTTGCGCAACGCCTCTTCCATGCGGTCAGGGATCGTGCGGCCCATCGAGCGGGCCATCAGATGGATGATGCATTCGCTATCAGACGAGCTTTGAAAAATAGAGCCACGCTCGATCAGTTCGCGACGCAGGGATAGCGCGTTCGTGATGTTGCCGTTGTGGGCAATCGCTGCGCCACCCATGGAAAATTCGCCAAAGAACGGCTGCACGTCGCGCATCGCCGTTTGCCCCTTTGAGCCAGCAGTCGAATAGCGCACGTGGCCGATGCCAATTGTACCGGGCAAAAGCTGCATGATGTTTGGGCTGGTGAAGTTGTCGCGCACTAGTCCCATGCGGCGTTGCTGGTTAAAGCCGGTTTCGGGGTCGTGGGTGACGATGCCGCCTGCTTCTTGTCCGCGGTGCTGCAGGGCGTGCAGGCCAAGTGCTACGAAGTTGGATGCGTCGGTCACGCCAACGACGCCAAAGACGCCACATTCCTCGCGCAACTTGTCATCATCGAAAGGGTGGGCGGGGGGCATCTGATTGGACAAGGGGGCAGCTCCGAATCCGTGAAAATGAAGTTTACCCCGTCTTAGAGGGTCATCGGCGCTATGTCACGGAACGATCGGGGCGGCGTGGCGAAAATGTCATGCCGTCATACGGCAAAGGGTCGCAATCGCGCGGCGTCCTCACCGTAAGGTGTCGCACCCTCTGGCAGTTGCGGAAGAATGACGGCCTCTTGGTATTTCAACTGTTTGATCAGGACTGGTACAAGCCTTCTGAATGCCGCGTAGATTGACGGGTCAGGTGCTGGCACATCGTGTTTGATCAACGTGTGTAGCTGCGGCAAGTGGTAGTACGGCACCATCGTGAACATATGATGTTCAAGGTGGTAGTTCATATTCAGGTAGATAAAGCGGCTGATCGGGTTCATCAGCACCGTGCGCGTGTTCAGGCGGTGATCCGAGACATTCTCAGCCAACCCAAGATGCTGGAGCAGGCCGGTCATGACGTGATGCCATGCGCCGTAAAGCCGTGGCAGACCAATCAACATCAAAGGCAGGATAGACCCGATCGCAAGCGACGTAGCAATCGTAAGGGCATAAATTCCAAGATGAATGCGGGCGGCAAGGAAAGCAGCACGGTGATCCGCTTCGCGCAGATACATGGCCTCGTCGGGATGGATTTTCCCGCGCGCGTGCAAGATAAGCCGCGCGATCTGATGCGGCACCTCGATGATGCCGAACAGGTTCAGGACAATCCGTCCCAGATCGGGGGGGCGCATTGCCACGATTTCAGGATCACGCCCGACGATGATGGTGTCGGTATGGTGGCGCACATGACTTGCCCGCCATGTGATCGGATTCCGCATCAGCATGAAGCTTGCGATGTGATAAACGACATTGTTCATCCAAGCGGTCTTGAACGCGGTTCTATGTCCGCATTCGTGCCACCGCGCGTCAGAAGCTGACCCGTAAAGCACGCCATAAGCCAGCCAGAACGGCAGTGACCACCATGTCGGCCAAAGCATCACAGCTATTGTGCCAAAGACGCCCATTGAACCAAGCCAGATGACGGTATCACGCAACGCGATTGCGTCCGACTTGACCATAAGCTGCCGGATTGCATCAGGTGCAACATTGGTGCGGTACCATTTGGGATTGGCGCGGCCACTGGCAACTGCGTCTTGCCCTGCTGGACCCGAGAGGGCGTATTCGTCTTTCATAGCGTAGGCTACCGCCGGCCACTCAGCGCGTCAATTTCTTCTGAACACGGACCAAGATGCAAAAACGGCCAGCGGGAACCCCCACCGGCCGTGATCTGGATACCTGTGGATTGATTACTCGGTCGCAGGTGCCGCTTCGGTCGCAGGTGCCGCTTCCGGCGTTATTGCTGCTTCGGGTGCGCCACAGCTGCCGACAAGTTGCTGGTATTGCTCTGTGATCCAGCCCAACGCCTGTTCCGGATTTTGCTGTTCGATCCGTGTGGTCAACTGGGCGAACACCTCGGCCGAGCGGCTATCGTCGATTGTTGCAAATTCCTGACTGGCGAAAATCGTATCGTAGACGAAAAAGGCAACAGCGACCAAGAGTACGCCGCGCAACACACCAAAGAAAAAGCCAAGCGCCTGATCAATCCCGCCGAGAGAAGATCGCTGCACTACGGTCGAAAACAGCGGCGTGAAGATCGAGACCACAACCAGCGCCACGGCAAAGACCGCAGCAAAGGCTGCAATGATTGCCAGCTCACAGCTGTCGCCAATGAATTCGCCAATAATCGGAATTTGGCGGATCAGCGGTTCAACCTGGTCGGCAAAGATAAATGCGACAACCGTCGCGCCGATCCACCCCAGAATGGCCATTGTTTCACGCACAAAACCGCGGCTGTAGGCCAATACGCCCGACAGCAGCACAATGATTGCAACACCTGCGTCAACGAGTGTGAAACCTTCCATGGGTCGTCTCCTGAATGATGACGCGTCAGCGTGCGCCGAATAACTCTTCTACAAATCCGGCCAGATCGGTCGCAGTGCGCAAATCTAGGCCGTCCACCTTAGGCTGTTTAGCCTGTTGTGGAACAATAGCAGATGTAAAACCAAGTTTCTGGGCTTCTTTCAATCTATTTTCGGTCTGACCCACCGGACGGAGTGCGCCCGACAGGCTGATTTCGCCAAAGACAACTGCTTCTGCAGGTAACGCGGCGTCTTCGCGGGCAGAAACTAGGGCCGCCGCCACAGCAAGGTCTGCACCCGGCTCTGAAATGCGCAAACCCCCTGCTACGTTAAGGTAAACGTCCAATCCGGTGAACGGAACACCGCAGCGTGATTCGAGCACTGCAAGGATCATCGCGAGCCTTCCACCGTCCCATCCAACGACAGAACGGCGCGGTTGGCTGTGTGGCGAAGGTGCCACAAGTGCCTGGATCTCGCACAGCATCGGACGGCTGCCCTCGATGCCCGCAAACACGACCGACCCGGGGGCAGGCGCGCCCCGTTCGGACAAAAACAGTGCCGAAGGATTCTTGACTTCGGCCAGGCCCTTGCCCCTCATCTCGAACACCCCGATCTCGTCGGCGGGCCCGAAACGGTTTTTGACCCACCGAAGAATGCGGAACTGGTGCCCGCGTTCGCCTTCGAAATACAGGACCGTATCCACCATATGTTCGACAACGCGCGGGCCTGCGATTGTGCCGTCCTTGGTTACATGCCCGACCATGACAACGGACATGCCGTTGCGTTTGGCAAATGTTGTCAACTCATGGGCAGAGGACCGCACTTGGCTGACGCTTCCCGGTGCGCTGTCGACGTTGTCGGCCCACATGGTCTGGATGGAATCGATGATCGCCAGATCGGGCTTTTCAATTTCCAGCGTGGTCAGAATATCGCGCAGGTTTGTCTCTGAGGCCAATAATACCGGGCTTTGCTCTAACCCTAATCTGCGGGCGCGCATTTGCACCTGCGCATTGGATTCCTCGCCCGAGATGTAAATGACTTTCAGGCCATTGCGGGCAAACCGCGCGGCCGCCTGCAACAAAAGCGTCGATTTCCCGATGCCGGGGTCACCGCCCACCAAAAGCGCCGATGCTTTGACAAGCCCGCCGCCCAATACGCGGTCAAGCTCTCCGACACCGGCGGTGGTGCGGGGTGGTTCTTTTTCCTGTGTTGCAAGATCAGTCAGCGGAACCGGCTTGCCGCGCATCGCACCAAGTGATTTGCCCTTGGGGCCGCTGCTAAGTGCTTTGCTTTCGCTGATCGTATTCCAGCCCTGACAAGCGTCGCATTGCCCCGACCACTTGCGAAAGGACGCACCACATTCACTGCATGTAAAGTTCAAGTCTTTGGCCATGTTCACCTTTTGGACCAAGTCGGGCTCATCGGCAAGAGCCTTGTCCTAGCCTGACTTTGCTTGGGGCGTCAGGGCGGAAACGACGATCGACGCAAGAATACAGGCCGTGAACATATAGAGGCCCCAGCCCGTTTCGACCTTACCGATGCCGACCCCTTTGATAACCACGATATAAAGGGCAATCAGGAAAACATCGGCCATTGCCAGTTTTCCGATCCATGACAAGACCGGTAATGTTTTATCTTTCAATAAGTTATAGTGCACCAAGGCAATGCCGATTGTCTTGAGATAAGGCGCAAACAGGGCAAATGCGGTGACCAGAAGGGCAAGCGCGACATCACTTTCCCAAAGTGCTTGCATCCCCGTGATGACGCTAATCTCGTTAAGCCCGAAAACCGGCAGCAATCCGGCGCGCATCAATGGCGCAAACCATGCAATCGGAAAGAGGATAAGTAGGGACAGGTTGGCGATGCGAAGAATGTTCAACATCAGCCGTCTACTTGCCAAAAGTCTTGCGGTTATACCTTGCGCCAAGCTGTGTCAGGATCTCGTACCCGATCGTGCCAGCAGCCTGTGCAAGATCGTCAACGCTTTGATGCGGCCCGATCAGGCTGAGCTTGTGTGGCTCTTCCGGCAGGTCAGTGACGTCGACGGTCATCAAATCCATCGAAACGCGGCCAATCAGGCTACATGGAATATCGCCATGATACAGCGTGGCACGGTCTGACAGTATGCGGTTGATCCCGTCGGCATAGCCCCCGGATACCGTCGCGATGCGCGAAGGGCGCGTGGCCTGCCAGGCATTTGCGTAGCCGACGACCTCGCCCTCGGCCACGTCGCGGAGCTGCACCACTGGCAGGTCCAATTCGATAA
>CBDTYC010000187.1:0-5516 GCA_965364495.1 uncultured Yoonia sp.
CTTGGGCCATTTTGCCAGCTCATCGGCCCAAATGGCGTCGAACTGCGGACCGCGCCGGCTTTCTGGATCATGGGCAGAAAACAACTGCGCCGACGCACCATTGGGCCAAACCAGCATCCGGCGGGTCGCGATCCAGTGCGGGCGACGGTCGGGCGGACAAACAGACATGATGCCGCTGTCACCAAAAACCATAACCTCGCGGGCCTGATCCATCGTTTCTGCGACCAGTCCGACGCGTGCAACGCGACCTTTGGCATGGGGCAACGGTCCCTCTACCATCGCACGCACCCATTCGGCCCCGGCACGGGTCTTGCCAGCGCCACGGCCACCCAAGATCACCCATGTGCGCCAATTCCCCTCCGGCGCCAACTGGTGCGGCAAAGCCCAGAAATCGAAAAGGTAAGGAAGTGCCGCAAGCGCGTCACTGCTCAGCTGCGCCAGAAACGCCGCTTGCGACGAGGCTGTCGCGGATGCGATCAAGTTGGCCCCCGATGTCAGTGCGGATCGCTTCAAAGTCGATTGCGTCGTCGTCGGCGGTTTTTCCAAGTTTGGCATGAAAGGCATCCTCGGCGGTCAACACTTTCAAATGGACCGCATGTAGTTCGTTAAGTTTTGTAAGAACATCTTTGGGCGTGGGGCCGGTCTTTTGATCCAGCGCATCAGCCATGTCAGAAAGGGTGCGCCGGATTCTTTCGGAAAGCTGTTTGATTTCAGCAAGCCGATCAGCTGCAGCACCCGCACCAAGGAGCGGGTTCGGTGGTATCTTCATCATGAATATCAAGCCTGTAAGGACACTTCCGTTACAGTCGAGCACCAGTGATCATTTCAGGTGAAAACTGGCATCTAGCCTCATCAACCTACTGAATTCACGTCCAAAAGTCAAATATCTGCGGGCGGTATGGCGCACGATGGTCGCCGTATTTGTTAACTTTTCGACGCCTCAGCCGTCGTTCTGAAGCTGCGCTTCGATCTCGCGCCAGCGGGCGACATTGCGGTTATGGTCATTCAGGTTGGTCGCAAAAGCATGTCCGCCTGTACCGTCAGCCACAAAGAAAATATACTCTGTCGTATCGGGGTTCAAAGCGGCCTCGATCGCTGCCCTTCCGGGGTTGGCAATCGGCGTCGGGGGTAGGCCTTCGATGACATAGGTGTTCCACGGGGTCGCGCCACGCAGTTCACTTTGACGCAAACCACGTCCCAAAACACCTTCGCCCAAAGTGATTCCATAAATTACCGTGGGATCTGTTTGCAGGCGCATGCCTCGGTTCAAGCGATTTACAAAAACACTCGCAACCTGCCTGTGTTCGTCCGGCACGCTGGTCTCTTTTTCGATGATGCTGGCAAGAATCAGCGCCTCTTCAGGTGATGACAATGGCAGGTTATCTGCACGCGACTGCCAAGCCTCGGCCAGAATCTCGGATTGCAAGGCAGTCATCTGCGCCAAGATAGATGACACTGTGTCACCTTCGCGAATATCGTAATCACGCGGCGCAAGAGTACCTTCAGGCGGTGCCTCTGTGACGTCCGCTTCGAGAATATCGATCTCGCCCAACGCATTCGCGATTTGCCAGCTGGTCGCACCTTCGGCAATGACAACGCGGTAAGATGCGCCACCTTCTGCACGCAAGGTCGCATAGGTTTCCGGCAGGTCACCTTCGCCGATTTCAAAGCTGACCAGCTCGACAAAGCGATTGGTCGCGGGATCAAGTTCACGCACATCCACAATTGTGCGGTTAATGCCGACACGGTAGATCACTTCGGCACCACAAGTATTGCGCCCGCCGCGGGTAACGATATCGACAATCTGCGCCATTGATGCGGCTTCAGGAACGCGGAAACGTCCGAATTTCACATCGCCGGCCTTATCTGTGTAATCTGCTCCGGTCTCGAAAATAAAAGCAGAGGTAATAGCCCCCTGATCGATCAGATCGGCACTGATCTGGCGAATATTGCCGCCGCGCGGCACTTCAAGACATATGGCAGCCTCAAGCGGGCCCTCGGCGCTATACTCGCGGGTTCCCCACGCGATTACACCTGCCAGAAGGAACAGGCCGACGGTCATGAACGTCAACGCATTCGCCGCAATATGTCGCCACATTAGTCGACTTTCCCAAAGACAACGCTGGCATTCGTGCCACCAAATCCAAACGAGTTCGACAAGGCGACATCAATCTTTGTTGGACGTTTTGCATTGGCACAAAGGTCAACAACCGTCTCAACGGCGGGGTTATCAAGGTTGATCGTCGGTGGTGCCATCTGATCCCTGATCGCAAGAATCGAGAATATCGCCTCAATCGCACCGGCAGCACCCAAAAGGTGTCCAGTCGCAGATTTCGTCGATGACATCACCAGCGAGGAGGCCGCGTCACCAACCAAACGTTCTACCGCACCCAACTCGATCGTGTCCGCCATTGTTGAAGTGCCGTGCGCGTTCACATAATTGATCTGGCTTGGATCAATCCCTGCGTTGCGGCACGCGTTTCGCATCGCGCGCTCTGCGCCTTCGTGATCGGGTGGCGGCGCTGTGATATGGTGGGCATCTCCGCTCAGGCCGTAACCCAGAATCTCGGCGTATATCTTGGCACCACGCGCCTTTGCATGCTCGTATTCTTCCAAGACGACGATGCCTGCACCCTCGCCCATGACAAAGCCATCGCGGTCTTGATCCCAAGGACGGCTAGCGATTTGCGGGTTATCATTATGCTTTGTGCTCAGTGCCTTACAGGCGTTGAAGCCGGCCATTCCCAGTTCACAAATCGCGGCTTCGGCACCGCCGGCAATCATGACATCAGCGTCGCCATACTGGATCAAACGCGACGCGTCGCCAATCGCATGCGCACCTGTCGAACAGGCCGTCACAACAGAATGGTTAGGGCCACGGAAACCATAGCGGATCGACACCTGACCGGAAATCAGGTTGATCAAGGCACCGGGAACAAAGAACGGCGAAACGCGGCGCGGGCCCTTTTCAGCCATCATCTGCGCCGTGTTCGAAATCGAATTCAAACCACCGATGCCGGACCCGATCAGAACGCCTGTACGCTCAAGGTCCTCGCGGTCTTCGGGCATCCAGCCCGAATCCTCGACGGCTTGCTGGGCAGCGGCCATACCAAACAGAATGAAGGTATCCACTTTGCGCTGCTCTTTGGGGTCCATGTAGGTATCAGCGTTGAACGTGCCGTCCGACCCGTCACCCAACGGAACTTCGCACGCATACTGCGTCGTCAAACGACTTGGATCAAATCCCGTGATTGTCCCCGCACCGGACTGACCATCAAGCAGTCTTTCCCATGTAGCTTCGACACCATCTGCAAGGGGTGTAACCAACCCTAGACCTGTTACAACGACACGACGCATATTCTGCCCTCACCTTGTTGGCGTAATTGAGAACATTGTTACCCCAGCCGGACAGGCAGGGGCAAGGGCGGCGACAGATGCGGAGGCAAGTTCTTGGGCTAATTGCACTGGAAATTCAGGTTTCTAATGCAAAGCAGGTGCCTAACCGCAGAATGGCAGGCCCATGCGAAACCTCGGCCCAACGCGCAATAGTTTTGTCAGCCATAGGTTGCCGGCATCAGACACATCGAAACGCAGCCGTCATAATATCCGCCCGGGACAAGGCTGCGACCATTCCGCAGACGCACCGGCACAAACGCAAAACGGCGCCCCGAGGGACGCCGTTTCTTAAATCTTCTCAGGTGCTTACTGTGCGCCGTCGATGAATTTGACTGCGTCGCCGAAAGTCTGGATTGTCTCTGCGGCATCGTCAGGAATTTCAATTCCGAACTCTTCTTCGAAAGCCATTACCAGCTCTACTGTGTCAAGGCTGTCTGCGCCAAGATCATCAATAAAGGACGCAGCTTCCGTCACTTTGTCTTCTTCAACACCAAGATGCTCTACAACAATCTTGCGTACGCGGTCTGCAACGTCGCTCATATTAATTCCTCACGTTTTTCTGGGCTCACACCCGGTTGTTCCAAGGGCAACTGCCCGCCTTGAACGCCCCAAGTCAGGACGCGATCTCTTTTTGCCAAGGCGCATCTGACGTAGCGTCACATGTACTCTCAACAAATCTGCGTGGCCTATAACAGAGAATTCCATTTAGGCAAATGCTTTCGACCTCCCGCAACGGGGACGGCTGGCTACAACATGGCCATACCGCCGTTCACATGCAAGGTCGTACCTGTCGTATATGCCGCCTCTGGGCTGGAAAGATACAAGACCGCCGCGGCAATTTCGGACGCGTCCCCCATCCTGCCTGCCGGCACTTGTGTCAGGATCGCGGATTTCTGGTCGTCGGTCAGCTTGTCGGTCATTGCCGTGGTGATAAAACCGGGGGCCACACAGTTCACGGTAATCCCACGGCTGGCCACTTCGTAAGCTATGGATTTCGACATACCCACCATGCCGGCCTTGGATGCCGCATAATTCGCCTGCCCTGGATTGCCGGTTGCACCAACTACCGAAGAAATGTTCACAATGCGGCCCCAGCGGGCCTTCATCATGCCGCGCATGACACCTTTGCAAAGACGCATCGTTGACGTCAGATTGACCTCGAGAACCGACGCCCATTCATCATCAGACATCCGCATGAACAAGTTGTCCCGCGTGATGCCTGCATTGTTAACCAACACATCGACAGAACCCATCACGTCTGCGGCCTGCTTTGGCAGTGCGGTAACGGCTTCGGCGTCGCTCAGGTTACATGGCAAGACATGAGCGCGATCACCCAAAGATGCAGCTAACTCCTCTAGCGGTGCCACGCGTGTGCCGGACAACGCGACGGTCGCGCCGGCATCATAAAGTGCCTTTGCGATTGCGCCGCCAATCCCGCCAGATGCACCAGTGATAAGTGCATTCTTTCCATTTAGATCAAACATTTATTGGCCCTTCTTAATTTATTGCTGCAAGGCAGTGACAGCGGAAACAACATCGTCCGGTGTGCCTACTGCAGAGGTCGTAACTTCGCGATCAATACGCTTGATCATGCCGGACAACGCCTTGCCCGCCCCGATTTCATAAATTTCCGTGACGCCTTGCGCCGCCATATACATCACGCTTTCACGCCACCGCACCGACCCGGTGACTTGCTGCACCAACAACGACCGGATTTCGGCCGGATCAGTGACAGCCTTAGCAACAACATTTGCGACCACAGGAACAGCAGGCTGGTTGATTTCGACGTCACTTAGTGCACGCGCCATCACCTCGGCAGCAGGTGCCATCAGGCTACAGTGAAAGGGTGCGCTGACAGGCAACAGCAACGCGCGCTTTGCGCCCTTTGCCTTGGCAATTTCAATCGCGCGTTCGACGGCGGCCTTATGGCCTGACACAACGACTTGTGCAGGGTCGTTGTCATTGGCTGCCTGACAGACTTCGCCTTGTGCGGCCTCTTCTGCGACCGCTTGCACGGCTTCGAAATCAAGGCCCAAGACGGCGGCCATCGCACCTACGCCCACTGGAACCGCCTCTTGCATTGCGGCACCGCGTGTCCTCAGCAAACGGGCCGTATCACC
>CBDTYC010000188.1:0-5507 GCA_965364495.1 uncultured Yoonia sp.
TATGTTGCATCCGAGATTACCAAGAACGGCGGTATCGCGATTTGTGCCCCAATCGCACCATATGCGACGACCCGCCGCGCAGTTCGCGAGGATGTAGAGCAGTTCGGCGCGTTTATCGAAGTGCATGTTGCGACTACGATCGAGGAATGCGAACGCCGGGATCGCAAGGGGCTATACAAGCTGGCCCGCGAGGGGAAGATCAAGGAATTCACAGGGATTTCCGATCCCTATGATGTGCCTCTAAGCCCTGAACTGTCCCTGGAGACCGAAAGTGTTCCTGTCGACAACTGCGCGCATCAGGTGATCCTGAAGCTGGAAAGCCTTGGCTTGATCAAAGGGTAAGGTGGATCGCAACCCACCTTACAATCCTTAGTGAAGCGTGACCGGCTGCATGTCGTTTTCGCGCGCCAGATGGAAGGCTAGCTTGCGGTTAGCAACCAGTGCCAGCTGTTCGCCGGACGCATTATGGACGGCGAACAGTTCTTGCAGATCGCCGACTTGGTCACGCATTTCTTCGGGAAGATCTGCGACTGTAATCGGTTTGACGTAGACCATGTCCTCGCCGATTTTTTCTAGGTCGAATTTGGTATTCATGGTCTATCCTTTCTTGATGCTGATCGTTTGAATAACGCGTTCGGGCTCTGCCCGGGTAAGGTCGACGTGCAATAGCCCGTTTTCCATGACAGCCTCGCCCACGTCCACGCCCTCGGCTAATACAAAGGACCGTTGGAACTGCCGTGCTGCAATGCCGCGGTGCAGGAAAATCCGGCCTTCACTGTCATCGGTTTGCCGTCCACGGATCACTAGCGCACTGTCTTCGACAGTAATCGCCAGATCGTTTTCAGCAAAACCCGCAACTGCCAGTGTAATCCGGTAGGAATTGCGCGAAGTCTGTTCGATGTTGTATGGGGGATAGCCGTCGTTGCCGCTTTTGGCGGTGCGTTCGACCAGCCTTTCAAGCTGTTCAAATCCCAAAAGGAACGGATGCGTTCCCAAAGCCATTTTTGTCATAAGACATGCCCTTTTTAAGCGACTGTCAGGTGTTGGCCCCGTATGCGGCGACCGATTGACAAAAATATGGGGTCGGTTGGTGCTTTGATCAAGAGGAAGTATTAGGTTCTTGGCATCAAACCACTATAAGGTGGTACCGTGATAACGCTGGATTTGGACGCCTTTCCCATGAAATCTTCGAACGAGATGGAACAGCACGACGTGCTGCGTGTGAAATTGGAAGTCTTGCGGCAAGAGCACCGCGATCTGGACGAGGCGATTGATGCGCTGCAACTGCGTGGATCCTCGGACATGTTGACGATCAAGCGGCTGAAAAAGCAAAAATTGGCGCTGAAGGATCGCATCACGTATCTTGAGGACCAGATTCTCCCTGATATTATTGCCTGATGGCATTGCCGCGCCGCTTGGCTTGGCTATAGTGCCGCCTTCTTGGAACGATGGGACGACGACATGACCAAACCCCTTGTTGGCATTATCATGGGCAGCCAGTCGGACTGGCGCACAATGATCGAAGCCGCAGACGTGCTGGATGAATTGGGGGTCGCCTACGAGACCAAGATCGTCTCGGCGCACCGTACGCCTGACCGCTTGTGGGACTATGGCAAGACAGCGGTTGAGCGTGGTCTGCAGGTCATTATCGCCGGTGCTGGTGGTGCTGCCCATTTGCCGGGCATGATGGCGTCGAAAACCCGCGTCCCCGTCATTGGCATCCCGGTCCAAACCCAAGCTTTGTCCGGTGTTGATAGTCTTTATTCGATCCTGCAAATGCCGCGCGGTTTTCCTGTAGCAACAATGGCGATTGGGGCCGCTGGTGCCAAGAATGGCGGGCTGATGGCGGCGGGTATTCTGGCGCTACAAGACCCCGAGCTTGCAGCCCGCCTTGATCAATGGCGCAGTGATCTTAGCGCCTCAATTGCTGACGAGCCAACAAATGACTAATCCGCTTCCCGTGGGGGCGACCATCGGTATTCTGGGCGGCGGGCAATTGGGTCGCATGTTGTCGGTTGCAGCCGCGAGACTGGGCCTGAAAACGCATATCTTTGAACCGGGTACCAACGCACCCGCGGGCGATGTGGCCCACCGCGTGACCACTGCCAGCTACGAGGACGCGGAGGCGCTGACCGCCTTTGGCCAAAGCGTAGACGTGATCACATACGAATTTGAAAACATTCCGACCAGTGCGCTTGATCTTCTGGAAACCTTGGCCCCGATCCACCCCGGACGGCAGGCTTTGGCGACCAGTCAGGACCGCTTGGTTGAAAAGGCCTTTCTACAAGAGCTTGGGCTGCAAACGGCTCCGTTTGCGGATGTCGCCAACGCTTCTGATCTTGAGGCCGCGATTGCGCAAATTGGCACGCCCGCGATCCTGAAAACCCGCCGTTTCGGATATGACGGGAAAGGGCAGGCGCGGATCATGTCACCGGATGCCGCCGCAGACGCATTAGCTGATATAGCAGGTGCGCCCGCGATCCTTGAGGGGTTTGTCAATTTCAGCCACGAAGTGTCAATCATCGGCGCTCGGTCGCCGGACGGGGCAGTGTCCTGTTATGATCCCGGCCAAAACGTCCATGAAAATGGTATTTTGCGCACAACCACAGTGCCCGCAAAGTTAAACACGAACCAGAGGACGGACGCGGTCCTGATTGCGGCACGTATCCTGAACGCACTTGATTATGTCGGTGTGATGGGGGTCGAACTGTTTGTGACCCCGCAGGGTCTGGTCGTCAATGAAATCGCACCCCGCGTACATAATTCAGGACACTGGACCCAAAATGGCTGCACGATTTGCCAGTTTGAACAGCACATCCGCGCGGTTGCCGGTTGGCCTTTGGGGGACGGAACGCGACACTCTGACGTCGTGATGGAGAACCTGATTGGCGATGATATGAACCGCGTGCCTGATTTGGCCAAGACAAACGTCGCAGTGCATCTTTATGGCAAGGCCGAGGTCAAAGCAGGTCGCAAGATGGGTCACGTGAACAGGATAGTTCCCGCTGACAGGTAACCCTTAGTCCTTGCCGAAAATGACATCTGTCAGGCTGAGGTTGCGGTCAAAACGTCCTTCTCTGAGGAAGACAATCACCTCTTCAATGACCAGCGGGTTGTTCATCATGAATGTATGGGTGACGGGCAGGACGATCTGATCCTGCATTTCGGCCAACTGGGTCGATGCGACAGAGACCTTGCCGTCGTCTGGCCCCTCGATCAAAGCCGAATAAACCGGATTAAGTGACCGGTTTCCCGCGATGATGCCAATTTCATACGGCAGCAAATCAAGCGAGTTCGGCAAGCTGTCTTCGTCAGTCCCTAGCTGCATTCCGGCAGGCCCGTTGACCCATTGAAAGGGTTCAAAGTCACCGAAAATATCAACCAGCTCCGACCCGCCGTTCGGCGGTGCCAACATCACAACGCGGCCCATCCGTTCCGGTCGGTTGTTTTCCAGCCACGCGCGCGCAAGGATGCCGCCCATCGAGTGGGTCACAAAATGCACGGTTGCGTCACCGCAAGCGGCCACATCCTCGGATAGGTTTTCATCAACGAGGGTTTGGATATCAGCGGTTGTCGAGGGATAGCCGCGGTTCACGACCTTATAGCCATGGTCTTCTAGCACCAATTGCATGGGCGTTAGCGAAATCTCGGTCCGTGCAAGCCCATGCAGCAGCACAACGCAGTCCTGTGCTGCGGCTGCACCGGCGGTAAAAATGCCAAAAAGGGTCACGTAAACGAGCTTCATTCCCTAAAGGTAGCATTTGTGCAGCGCAGCAAAAGCCCCAGCACAAGAAAACCTAACGTCGCGCCGATAACGATGTTGCGATGCCCCCAATGACCAGTCCCCCCGCAATCACAAGTCGTAACGTCAACGGCTCTTTCAGGAAAATGACACCTGCTGTGACGGCAATCACCGGAACGCTCAACTGTGCAATTCCTGCAATGGTCGTCGGCAGCGACGGCAACGCTTGATACCACATTGCATAGCCAACGCCGGACGTGATCGCGCCCGCGATGATGGCCGTGATGATCCCGTTCAATGGCATGGTACCCGAACCAACCCATACCATTGCCATGGCGACGAGCGGCAGACAGAGCAGAAAATTGCTTGCTGTTGCCCCAAGCGGGTCTGCTTCTGCGCGGCCCAAAAGCGTATAGGCGGCCCAAGACGCGCCTGCTGTTGCCATTGATATCGCCCCGCCCAAGTTGACTGACGCCGCGCCGCTGGGCCACAGCAGAACGCAAAGTCCCATGAGTGCAATTGCGGCTCCGATCCAGCGCAGCAGCGGGATCTTGCCGCCTTCGATCACGGCCCAGCCAAAGACCACGATTTGCAGGACGCCAAACAGGATCAGTGCGCCCAGCCCTGCATCCAGTGTAATGTACGCCCACGAAAACCCAACCATATAGATAGCAAGCGCAGCCGCACCTGCAGCGCGTTTAGCGGTGAAAACGGGTGGGCGCGGGGCCTTTCGCATGCTGACCAGCAGCCACAGCATTGCAGCACCGGCGGCCGTTCTGACCGTTGCAAAGTCCAGCGGGTCCATGCCCTGTAACGCGACCCCGATCCGGTTCAGAACCGAATTTGCCGCAAATGCACACATGGTCAGGGCGACGAGGGCGAAAAGTTTCATTCAGGCACTTTCAGATTGCGCGGCAAAAAGCAGCGGATGGCAACAGCTACACGGGCAAGTCTGACCCTTTGCCTGCAAATCGGATCAAAAGTGACAGATGCCCTTGATTTGTACAATGTGACGAAGCGCAAAAGCTAATCACCAATGCTAGAGAGACGGCGATGCCTGCAGAAAACGCGACGGTTCTTATTGGACTGTTCTCTGAACGGTTCGCAAAAGGAGACATTGAAGGCCTGCTAGAGCTTTATGAGGACGATGCAGTCTTTCCCAACCACCACGGCATCGCAAGAGGCACCGAGCAGATCCGGGCAGTGCTGCAAGGATACATTGATTCAGGGGCCAAACTGGATTTCGAAGGCCAAGTTGCGTTTGAAGTCGGAGAGTTGGCGTTGGTCCAAAATGCATGGACACTCTTTCCTGTCAGCGGTGACAAGGTGACAGGTGTCACCGTCGAGCTGGCCCGCAAGCAACCAGACGGACGATGGAAATACGTGATCGATAGCCCGGACGGCGCGGCATTGATCGCAAAGTAACTTGCGAGATCCTCTTGTGGACTGAAGTACGCATGCAAAAAGGGCGGTCTCAAATGGAACCGCCCTTCGTTTACTTCAAGCTGCCGGTTTCGTCGCAATTGCAGGCAATTACCAAATAACCAGCAAGCGGTGATTTACATCATGCCGCCCATGCCGCCCATGTCGGGCATGCCGCCGCCGTTGCCGCCGTCTTTCGACGGTTTATCAGCAACCATTGCTTCGGTTGTGATCAGCAGGCCTGCAACGGATGCCGCGTCCTGAAGTGCTGTGCGCACAACTTTGGCAGGGTCGATGACGCCGAACTTGAACATGTCGCCATATTCTTCTGTCTGTGCGTTAA
>CBDTYC010000189.1:0-5473 GCA_965364495.1 uncultured Yoonia sp.
GTCGCAGAGGCGACGCACCGTGCGACAGCAGCTTCGCGGCGGGCCAGAAGGGCCGCCTTTGTTGGCTTCTGCGCTGCGGTATCTGGCACGACCGCCATAATCGGCTTGCGTTTTGTAGTGGATTTCGCACGTTTTGCTTTGGACGTATTTATCATAGCTCAGGCCCCTTTTCGATTAGAAAGACCCTCCCAAACCATCATGGGAGGCGCGTTTAAAATTCTCATAATCCGTTTAAGATAACTGTCAATGGATTCGTGCCCCCGCGCAAGTGCGCATGCAATTTTCCTTATATCCATTCTTTTTTTTGAATGCTTGGGTTCCGATCTGGGTACGTTTGCAGTACGCTGTAAAAGCAAGATAATTTCTTACATCCCAGGAGCTCACCCGTGGACATCGGCAAAAAACTACAAGCCATCCGCAAAGCGCATGGATTGTCCCAGCGCGAGCTTGCTGCCCGTGCCGGATTGACGAACGGCACCGTCTCATTGATCGAACAGAACAAGACAAGCCCGTCGATAGCATCACTCAAGCGACTTCTGGATGCGATACCAATGAGTATCGCCGAATTTTTTGCGACCATTGACGAAGCAAACCTAACCAAGATTTTCTTTTCTGCTGAAGAATTCACCGAGGTCTCTCCGCAATCCGGCCTTGCCGCCGTGTCATTGCGGCAATTGGGGAATTCATCAACACACGCCCTGCAGATACTAGACGAATCCTACCCCCCCAACGCAGATACCGGCCCGGAACTGCTCAGCCATCAAGGTGAAGAAGGCGGCATCATCGTTGAAGGTCAGATTGAACTAACCGTGGGTGACCAGGTGCGTGTTCTGGGTCCGGGTGACGGCTATTTATTCGACAGCCGCCAACTGCACCGGTTCCGCAATGTCGGATCAGAAACATGCCGCATAGTGAGTTGCTGTACACCTCCGACATTCTAGCCACGCACTTGATCGGCTATAGCGCGCCCTCGTGGTGCAAACAAAATACTGTCCATCCTCAACCGAACCAAATATCAATTGCCCATGCGGCAAGCATTACAAATGGCTACATGCGATGGACATCACGCTTCTCAAGACCTTTCTTGAAGTCTCTGCCACCGGTTCTTTCGTATCGGCGTCAGAGCGGCTGTTTGTGACGCAATCCGCTGTTTCGCTGCGCATTCAAAGGCTCGAGGACTCACTTGGCAAACCGATGTTCACGCGATCAAAGGCCGGCGCGGAACTGACAAACGCTGGTCGCGAATTCGAACGTTATGCGCTCTCGATTATCCGTGTTTGGGAAGAAGCCCGCCAGCAGGTTGCGATCCCCGAAGGTTTTACCCGCAGCCTGACCATTGGCGCACAATACTCTCTTTGGCCACGCCTTGGGTTCCGGTGGATTGACGGTCTGCGCCGCGAAATGCCGGATCTGAACATTCGCGCAGAACTGGGCATGCCCGACCGCCTAACCCGATTTCTTGTCGACGGGATCATGCACGTGGGACTGTTGTACATGCCGCAGCTGCGCCCTGGCGTGATGGCCGAAAAGATATTGGACGAAGAACTTGTTCTGGTCGCATCGTGGCCCAACCCGACGATGGATTTGGAAGGCCGATATGTTTTTGTTGACTGGGGTCCGGAATTTGTTGGCGCACATGCATTGGCGTTGCCGCAACTTACTAATCCCGGATTGACCTTTTCGCTGGGTGCGATGGCTGCCGAATTCATCGTGAATCGGCATGCCGCAGCCTATTTGCCTGCCCGCTACGTCAAGAAATACATTGATGCCGGTCAGTTACACCTCGTGGCCGATGCGCCGCGCTTTCCATATCCGGTCTGGGCGGTTTGGCGCAAAGAAATGGATCCTGATCTTCGCGAGGCGGCAGCTGCCGTATTAGAGAAAGTCGCGAACTCGGCCGAAGCGGATTCAAATATGGTGATGACGCAATTGCGCGGGATCACGAAAGACCATTTCGTCAAGGTCCTCGGGCTGCCGAACCAAACATAAGTGATTATCGCTTTAAGCATGATTATTTTGAATTTTCGTTAAGTGATGCCCTTCTCTATAGGTGACCCCAGCAGAAATGCTCCCGTTCTGAGAACAGGGCGGGTCACCTTCTTTGGGAGAGGAATGACCCATGAAGAACGTATTCATTATTGCCGCTATTAGCGGTTTCATCGCGACTGGTGCAGTTGCACAAACAACAGCATTCGATGGACAAGACGCGTCCTCTGACGCAGTAGAAGATCTGGAAGATGCGATCGAAGACGACCGCGAGCGGGACCTTGGCCGTTTCGGCAACGAAGGCCGTGACGTCGGCAACTACGGCTCGATCGCATTGCGCGGTACAGCTGTCAGCAACGACGGTGAATCGTCCGCTGATTTGGGCCTTGGCCTGCGTTATGGCTGGTTTGATGGCGTCAACGGTTTTGACGTGACCGCGAACCTTGCTTACGCAGATGACGATGGCGAAAAGACAAAAGACACGCTGCTTGTTGGCATGGACTACCGCCGCGATCTGAACGATGCCATCTTTGCTTACGGCAAACTGGAAGGCGCATTCGACCAACTGGCCGATGCTGAAGGCGACTTCACAAAAGACCTGTTTGTTGGTGCTGGTGCTGGTTACCGCATCTATAACTCTGCCGATACACAGTGGTCTGTTCAGGCAGGTCCTGGCTACCGTGCGGGTAAGCGCGTGATATCATTGGAAACAGATCCAGAAGTCGTGACCGAAGACATTTCGGAAGTCGCTTTCTCTGTGTCTTCCAACGTTTTCAAAAGCCTGTCAGATGCAACTTACGTCACCAACGACACGGATGTGATCTATTCCGAGACCGCAACAACAGTGACCAACGAATTGGCTTTGAACGTAGCCATGACCGAGACCCTGTCTTTGCGCACCGGATTGACCACATTCCTGAACAGCGAATCCGACGATAGCCTGTCTGACGGCATCAACACACTGGGCGTATCTGTGATCTACAACTTCAACTAATCACAGGATTGCATTCCCAGGTGGGTTGCGCCCGCGCAGTCCACTGTGACGTTGAAGAAAGGGGTGGAGAAATCCACCCCTTTTTTTGGCCTCGTCGAACAGGCGCGAGGCTGTCGTCATTCATAACGGAAGGGAATTCTGGCCAATGGCTGCATTGATCTTCTGTGCCGATCCAAAACTACGATTCACCTTTTCTTAGTTCCAAATTAGATTACATATTGTCACATCATGACAATCGACAGACGGCTTTTTCTACTAGGATGTGCTTCACTGGGTGTCTTTGGATGCACGGGATCTGCACCTACTGTCCAACGCCAAGACCACAGCAATCTTCCGGCTGACTTGTGGCCTGTCGAGAATGCCGATTTTTCGCATTGGCTGTTTGAATTCCGGCTTCGTGCGCGGCAGGCTGGCATTTCACCTGCAACAATCGACGCCGCCATATCCCAGGCGGGATATATCCCCGGTGTCGTGACACGGGATCGAACCCAGATCGAGACCACTCGCACCTTTGAAGACTACCTGTCTATCGCGACGTCGGATGAAAGAATTCAAAAAGGACGATCTGCAATTGCCCGATATTCCACTGCGCTGGCACAGATCGAAGCGGCATACGGCGTTGATGCCAATATAATTGCCGCAATTTGGGGCCTGGAGAGCCAGTACGGAGAGAAACGCGGAGAGATACCGGTGATTTCTTCAACCGCCACGCTGGCCTTTGACGGGCGTCGCGCAAGGTTTTTCGAGAACCAGTTGCTGGCAGCATTGCGCATTCTTGATCAGGGCGACACAACGCTGCGCCAGTTAACCGGAAGCTGGGCAGGGGCGATGGGGCATACCCAGTTTATTCCAACGTCCTTTGAAGCATTTGCAGTGGATTTCACGCGCGATGGTCGGCGCGACATCTGGGGTGACGACCCCACAGACGCGCTCGCTTCAACCGCCAGCTACTTGGCACGAAACGGGTGGCAGACAGGTTTGAAATGGGGCGCCGAGGCCGGAACGGGCGGCCCATCGGGAACCACGATCCAGCCCCAAACTGGCGGTGTCGCTTTCACGGTAACAAGCAACTTCAACGCTATAAAAACATACAACAATTCCGACTTTTACGCGATTGCAGTCGGTCACCTCGCGGACAGGCTGGGTGGTGCGGGCCCCCTGCAAGGCAGCTTTCCACCGGACGCGAATGGGTTGACCAGAAGCGACCGCCTAATGGTCCAGCGCGGATTGATCGCCCGAGGCTATGACGTGGGTACAATCGACGGCGTGATCGGCACGAAAAGCGAGATTGCAATTCGCGACTTCCAACGCCGGCAAGGTCTGTTGATTAACGGAAGAGCGACCCGAGAGGTTCTCGCCGCACTGGGATGAACCATTACTGGCGCAGCCAAATGGCTGAAATAACGGCCCATTCATTTGTCAGTTGAAACCGCCAGGCTAGGCGACTGACAACATTTTTGGCAACACATTCCTGATCCGTGTTCGCACCTGACTCTTATCTGCTTTCACTAAGCCGCCAGACACACTAGGCATCCCCATCCACGCTATTTCGGGGCACATCATGGCGCAGAAATCCACGATCTATAAAGTTGAGCTTTCCGTTTCCGACATGGATCGCCACTATTATGAGACCCACAAACTGACCATTGCCAAACATCCTTCGGAAACGGATGAACGGTTGATGGTGCGCATTCTTGCATTTGCACTGAATGCGCATGAGCATCTGGAAATGACGCGGGGCATCTCTACGGATGACGAGCCTGACATCTGGCAGAAAAGCCTGAGCGGCGAGCTAGAGCTATGGGTGGCGCTTGGCCTTCCAAGTGAAAAGGTCGTTCGTCAGTCCTGCGGCAAGTCCAACAAGGTGATTGTCTATAGCTATGGCGGCAGGACGGCCGAGATGTGGTGGGAAAAAATCAAAAACAGCACCACCCGTTTTGACAACCTTCAGGTGCTTAACCTTTCCGAAGATGACACCCGCGCACTGGCAGGTCTCGCAAATCGCGCGATGAAGCTGCAGGTCAATATTCAGGAAGGCGATGTGATGGTCAGCGTCGACGATAGCATCGTCTACGTGAATCCGGTCAATTGGAAAACGACCGGGAATTGATTGTAGGCCAGCCTGCAAAGCGCATAGCTACTGATGTGCCGGATCGCTGCAAGCGACGGCATAATGATAAAACACATACAGCCTTTCGTGCCAAATACCCGGATCGCTAGTCAATATAGGCGTCCGCGCGCCTACCTGCCCTTTCCCAATGAACCGGCAGGGTTCTGCCATAAAGCTGTTCCGTGCGTTCCGGACTACCCACCATGTCCGGTTCTTCCACATAGGAAAAAATAGCGACGTATCGCGGTTTCTTGCCCTTCAGCGGTGCGACCCGATGCAACGAATATCGCCCCCGAAACAGCTGCAGGTCTCCGGGGACCAACTCAAGCACTTGTACCTGTGGCGATTTGCCGGGCATGACGCTTTTGACTTCGTCAAAGTTC
>CBDTYC010000190.1:0-5408 GCA_965364495.1 uncultured Yoonia sp.
GGCCATTATCCAATCTCCGAGATTTTGCGCGTACCGACAATTTCCAAACCGTAAGCATCAAGCCCGACGACCTTGGGCCGTGGCGAGTTCGTCAGCAACTCGATTTTATGCAAGCCAAGCGAGGACAGGATTTGCGCGCCCAAGCCGTACTGGCGCAGCGTTTGCGGTGACGCCTCTTCAACCGAATCCAGCTTCATATGCACGTCGCGCAGCAAAACCAGCGCACCACGCCCTTCGTCAGCAATAAGGCGCATCGCATCGCCAAATTCATCCCGCCGTCCTTTCGGCCCCGCACCCAAGACATCCAGCATCGGATCCATTGCATGCATCCGCACCAGAACCGGATCAGGTGTCGTGATGTCACCTTTGATCAAGGCGATATGTTCGGCCCCTTGGGTTTCATCGGTGTAGATGCGCATTTCCCATTCGCCGCCGAACTCGGACGTGCAAGTGCTTGTGTCACGCACCCGCACAAGATTGTCGTGACGCCGCCGGTAGGCAATCAAATCGCTGATTGTACCGATCTTGAGGTTGTGAAGCTGCGCAAAGGCGACCAGATCAGGCAAACGCGCCATTTCGCCGTCTTCCTTCATGATCTCGCAGATCACGCCTGACGGGTTCAAGCCGGCAAGTCGCGCAATATCGACTGCGGCCTCGGTGTGACCAGCACGGACCAGCACACCACCGTCACGGGCTCGTAGTGGGAAAACATGGCCGGGGGTGGCAATATCGGCGGCACCCCTGTTTGCATCGATAGCCGTCGCGACGGTGCGCGCGCGGTCATGTGCCGAAATACCGGTACTGACACCTTCGCGCGCTTCGATGCTTACTGTAAAAGCAGTCTCGTGACGCGAAGAATTGTGTGACGCCATCAACGGCAATCCCAGCGCGTCAATCCGTTTTCCCGTTAGCGTCAGACAAATCAGGCCACGACCGAATTTGGCCATGAAATTGATGGCGTCAGGGGTCGCCATTTGGGCGGGGATAACCAGATCGCCTTCGTTTTCGCGATCCTCGTGATCGACAAGCACGAACATACGGCCGTTGCGTGCGTCTTCGATGATCTCTTCGATCTTGCTGATCGCGTCGGACCAGTCGCGTTCCACCTGGCCCGGCTTTTCAAAATTCTGGCTCATGTCATTCCCCGAAATGTCTTGTTTGGCAGATAGCCCAGCGTCACCACTTTGGAAAGCAGCTTCGCGGACCACGGATCATCCATACTCGCGCAGCCGTGCGACATAGCGGGCCATGGTGTCGATCTCGAGGTTGATCAGGTCGCCCAGCGCCACATCCCCCCAGGTTGTTGCAGTCTTGGTATGAGGAATGAAGTTAACGCCAAAATCCGCGCCTGAAACTTCGTTCACTGTCAGAGACGTGCCATTCAAGGCAACAGACCCTTTGGGGGCGATGAACCGCGCCAGTGCTTCGGGTGCACGGAACGTGACGCGGGTGCTGTCACCTTCGTCGCGCATCCCAACAACTTCGGCCACGCCGTCGACATGGCCAGACACGATATGCCCTCCCAGTTCATCCCCGACCTTCAAGGCACGTTCCAGGTTCAACTTGCTGCCCACCTGCCAGCCACCTACATTGGTCGCCCCGACAGTTTCGGCAGAAATCTCGACGTCGAACCAGTTCTGCGGCTCACGTCCCAAAGCAATCACCGTCAGACAAACACCGTTACAAGCGATCGACGCCCCGATATCAATGCCGCCTACATCGTATCCGGTTCCGATCCGCGCACGTAGATCGCCGCGCTGCTCAAGCGAAAGGACCTTGCCAATATCGGTGACTATTCCTGTAAACATCGGGGCATCCTTTGACTGTTTGTCCTGATCTATCCCGTCCGTACGCGCCGGACAAGCCGCAGCCCTTGCCAGCGCGCCATAATCAGGTCAGGAAGTCGCGTTAACACGCTACCAATTAAGTGACACTAGACTGGTTTGATGACGACACCGCGCGCATTCCTTTTCCTGCAGGGGCCCCATGGTCCCTTTTTTCGCCAATTGTCAGGGATGCTGCGCAAAACCGGCGCACAGGTCTGGCGGATTGGCTTTAACGCAGGCGACGCCGCCTTTTGGGGCCGTGCGCCGGGATACATACCGTATCAAGGTCAACTTGGAAATTGGCCAGAAGCGCTCGCCAGTTTGTTGCGCGCACGTCGGATCACCGACATCGTGCTTTACGGCGACACCCGCCCCGTGCACGCAGAGGCAGTCAGGCAGGCAAAAGCCGCGGGTCTGCGCGTGCATGTGTTCGAAGAAGGCTATCTGCGCCCCTATTGGGTTACGTATGAACGCGACGGCAGCAACGGGCATTCACAGCTAATGGCATTGGACGTGGCAGAAATGCAGAACCGGCTGACGGCGTCCGATATCGACATGCCGACCCCACCGGCGCAGTGGGGCGATATGCGCCAGCACATCTTTTATGGCGCTGTCTATCACTGGTTCTTGATGTTCCGGAACGGGCGTTACCCTTCGTTTCGCTCCCATCGTGTGCTGCCAGTGCGCCGCGAGGCCTATCTTTACACCAAGCGCTTGTTGCTGATGCCCTTTTTGGCGCTGGAACGGATGTGGAAGACACGAGCGATCAAAGCGGGCGGGTATCCCTATCATATCGCGCTGCTGCAACTTGAACATGACGCCAGTTTTCAAGCGCATTCACCGTTCGTGGATATGGATGCCTTTATCTCTTTGGTGATCGACGGATTTGCCAAAGGTGCAGCGCCGCATCATCATCTGGTTTTCAAGGCGCACCCGCTTGAGAACGGCAAATCACCCTTGCACAAGATGATCCGTGACAAGGCCCGCGCCAGCGGAATTGAAGCAAAGGTTCATTATCTGCGCGGCGGCAAGCTCGCCAAAGTTCTTGATGAGGCGCGTTCGGCAGTAACGGTCAATTCGACTGCGGGACAACAGGCGCTTTGGCGCGGCATTCCCCTCAAAGCATTCGGCACCGCAGTTTATGACAAGCCCGAATTCGTATCCGATCAGGCATTGCCTGACTTCTTTGCGGCCCCAACACGCCCCGACGCCCAAGCCTACCGCGATTATCGGCAGTTCCTGTTGGAAACCAGTCAGGTTCCGGGTGGTTTCTATTCATCATCCGGCCGCAAGCAACTCTTGCGCCTCGTTGTCGACATGATGCTGCAACCGGACTCTCCTTATGATGCGATTTCCGGCAAGCCCAAGGCACCTCGACCCACGATCCGCGTTGTGAACTAGCCGCCACTGACATAGCTTGGCTCGAATGACCCAGAACGCGCGCAAGAACCTCTATGTCTACAACGGTGGTTTTCTGACCGAAGGCCGCGTCCGTCGTATTCTTGACCTTGCGGGCTACGATATCCGGCTTGGTACCCCCCGAGGCGATGATCTGGTCGGCGTCTGGGGAAATAGCCCCACAGCACCCAGAGGCGAGGCTGTAGCCGCGCAAAGAAAAGCCGGCATCGTCAGAGTAGAAGACAGTTTTCTTCGTTCGGTGAAGCTTGGCCGCGATGGTGATCCGGCGATTGGCTTGAACATCGACATGCGCGGTGTGCATTTTGACCCCGCTACCCGCTCTGATCTAGAGATGATCCTGACAGAGGACCCTCTTGATGACACTGTGTTGCTTAACCGCGCCAAGGCGGGGATGGCGCTGCTGAAAAAGCTTCAGATTTCAAAGTATAATTCGTTCGACCCGCAAATCCCTGCACCCGATCCAGGATATGTGATCGTGATCGACCAAACCCGCAAGGATGCGTCGGTCAAAGCCAGCGGCGCTGACAGCAACACGTTCCGCGAGATGCTGTTTTACGCCCAGACCGAACACCCCGCTGCGCGTATCATCATCAAATCCCATCCTGAAACCCGTGCCGGCCATCGCAAGGGTTATTTCACCGACGCAGACACCAGTGACCGGATCAGCATCTGCGATGCGCCGATGTCACCTTGGGCACTGCTGGAAGGCGCAATCGCCGTCTATACCGTCAGTTCACAACTGGGGTTCGAGGCGATCATTGCGGGGCACAAACCAGTCGTTTTCGGTCAACCTTTCTACATGGGCTGGGGGTTAACAGACGACCGGACTCCCCTTCAACGCAGGCAACGCAAACTGACAGCAGCGCAGCTTTTTGCTGCGGCCATGATTCTATATCCTACGTGGTACGACCCCTACCACGACCGTCTTTGCAGCTTTGAAGAGGCATTGGCGACGCTATCCAGCCTTGCCCGCGCTTGGCGCGACGATCATCGCGGCTGGATCGCCGCCGACATGCGGCTTTGGAAACGAAAACCTTTGCAGCAGGTATTCGGCGGGTCAAAACCTGTGCGATTTGTCTCTGGCCAGACCGTGATCAAGGATAACCGGCGTTTGATGCGGTGGGCCAATTCAGGGGCAACCGACGCGGTCTTGGTCGAGGACGGTTTTTTGCGTTCACGCGGGCTTGGCGCAGATCTGGTCGCGCCGCTTAGCCTCGTTCTGGACGATTTGGGGATCTACTATGATGCCACCCGGCCGAGCCGCCTTGAAGTCCTGATCGACAATTCTGAAACGCTCACACCCAATGAGCGCGCGCGCGCCGCAGCCTTGATTGCGCGGATCACAGATGCGGGGTTGTCCAAATACAACCTTGCTGGTGATCCAATGCCGGTCTTACCCAAAGGGCGGCGGATTCTGGTGCCCGGACAGGTTGCCGATGACGCCTCGATCCAGCTGGGAACAGACAAAGTCGCAGACAATGCGACGCTCTTGAGGACGGTGCGCACCGCCAATCCTGCGGCAGTGATCATCTATAAACCCCACCCCGATGTTGAGGCAGGTCTAAGAGAAGGCGCGGTGCCCGACGCCGATCAATATGCCGATGTCGTCCTATCCAACACAGATCCGATTGCTGCGATCAATGCGGTAGACGCGGTTTGGACGATGACCTCCTTGCTCGGGTTTGAAGCCCTTCTCAGAGGCAAGGAAGTCACTTGCCTTGGGATGCCTTTTTATGCCGGATGGGGGCTGACTGATGATCGCGCCATGCCAAATCCAAGGCGTGCAGCCCGGGTCGATCTGACCGCTTTGGTTCATGCCACATTAATCGCATATCCACGGTATTTCGATCCTGTGACCGGCCTTGCATGTCCGGCCGAAGTGATCGTTGACCGCATTGAAAACAACGACTTGCCCGCGCGAAGCCCCGCGAACCGCGCCTTGGCGAAACTCCAAGGGTTATTTGCCAGCTACGCCTACATCTGGCGCAGGTAAGCGGTGCCAGGTGTGGCAGATATCAGACCCGAGTTGGCGCACATCCCGCAGTGCAAATTTTGGCGCATCGCGCAGCTTTGACACACCCATCGCGGCCAGCATCGGCGTGCCTTCTGCACCGATCGCACAGCCGGCCGAAAAGACAACGAGGCGATCAACCAAGTCCGCAC
>CBDTYC010000191.1:0-5398 GCA_965364495.1 uncultured Yoonia sp.
TGGGGTTGATTTCGGCCATTATGGCGTTGGGTGTGAACCTGCAATGGGGCTTTGCTGGCCTGTTTAACATTGGTGTCATGGGTTTTGTGGCCCTTGGCGGATTGGCGACCGTGCTGGTTTCAGCCGAGCCTGTTCCAGAAGCATGGCAGGCTGGCGGCCTGCGCATTTTTGCGGGACTAGCGTTGGGGGCACTTACGGTCGTGGCCGCCGTCTATGCGCAAAAACGCCTCAAGGGCCGCACCAAAACGGTTGTTACGCTGGTCATTCTGATCGGCGGATTCTTCCTCTATCGCGGCGTGTTTGATCCCGGAAAAGAAGCCGTCGAAGCCGTGAACCCTGCCCTAACAGGCAACCTTGGCGGTCTGAACCTGCCAATTCTGCTCAGCTGGCCCGTCGGCGGTTTGTTGGCGGCAGGTGCTGCTTGGGTTATCGGCAAAACGGCACTTGGCCTGCGCTCTGATTACCTTGCGATTGCGACCCTTGGCATCGCAGAGATTATTATCGCGGTCATGAAAAACGAAGACTGGCTGGCACGCGGCGTCAAGAACGTCGTCGGTCTGGACCGTCCCGTGCCCTACGAGATTGACCTGCAGAATGATCCGGGTTTCGTAGAGCGCGCGGCCAGTTTCGGACTTGATCCGGTGACGGCATCGACCCTTTACACCAAAATGGGTTACGCGATCCTGTTTACGATCGTTTTGTTGATCCTGTTGTGGCTGGCGCAAAAAGCACTCAAAAGCCCGTGGGGCCGTATGATGCGCGCGATCCGCGACAATGAAACCGCCGCAGAGGCGATGGGCAAAGACGTCACCGCACGCCATCTGCAGATTTTCATTCTGGGGTCGGCCATTTGCGGGATCGCGGGTGCGATGATGACGACGCTGGATGGTCAGTTGACGCCCGGCACCTATCAGCCGCTGCGCTTTACCTTCCTGATCTGGGTCATGGTGATTGTGGGCGGGTCCGGCAATAACTTTGGTGCCGTTCTAGGCGGCATGCTAATCTGGTGGCTTTGGGTTCAGGTCGAACCACTTGGTCTGGGCCTGATGAATATTCTTAGCTCCGGGCTAGAGGATGGTAGCGATCTGAAAGAACAGATGATTGAATCGGCAGCCCATATGCGGTTGTTGACGATGGGTCTGGTGCTGCTTTTGGTCCTCCGCTTTAGCCCGCGCGGGTTGATCCCCGAGCGCTAGGAAAATCCTTTCGGGGCTTTTACAAACAGGGCCAGAGGACAACTTGTTCTCTGGCCCTGTCCTGTTAGAACAGATGGAAATAACCGACCCGAGGGCCACATGGCATTCACCTTTCGCTGGCTTGTCCGGCTTGCCTCTGCATTGATCGGCATTGCCATCGCGATAATCGCTCTGGCCTATTATTTCGCGTCGCGATCCCTGCCCGAATACAGCGGCATACGCGAGGTCGCCGGCATTTCTGCCACGGTCGAGATTGTCCGCAATAACGCCAATGTGCCGCACATCTTTGGGCAGACGGACAATGATGTATTCTATGCGCTTGGCTATGCACATGCCCAAGACCGCATGTGGCAGATGACTGTTCTGCGGCGCACCGCCCAGGGCCGCCTGTCAGAGCTTTTCGGCGACCGGACAGTCCGGATCGATGAGGTGATGCGCCGGTTCGACATTTATAACTTGTCGGTGTCGTCCCTTGATGCACAGACCGACGACACGAAATCCGCACTGAGGGCCTATGCAAATGGCGTGAACGCTTGGCTGAATGCCGTCAACGATGGATCACGCGGGCGCGGTGCGCCGGAAATGTGGCTGTTCAACCATCCAATCGCACCGTGGCAACCAGCAGATTCGATTGCGATCCTGAAACTTATGGCGCTTGATCTTACCTCCAACCTGAATGACGAAGTGCTGCGGGCGCGCACGTCACTTTTGCTGGACCCGGAGCGTGTCAAAGACATCCTGCCTGACGACCCCACCAGCGCATTGGCGGCCCTGCCCGCATATGCGAACCTTGTGCCGGACGTGCCCCGCTATACCCCCAACGTGCAACTTGCCTACGATCCGCTGTCACCGATCAATCCGCGGGGTTTGTCTGGCGCATCAAACGCGTGGGCGGCAAGTGCGGCACGGTCAGCCACGGGTTCAACCTTGCTTGCCAATGACCCGCATCTAAGGCTGACGGCCCCGTCAATCTGGTACCTTGCACGGCTCGAGCTAGAAAGCGGCGGTGTGATCGGCGGCACGATCCCCGGAATGCCCGTCATCCTGTCGGGGCGCAGTGATACGGTCGGTTGGGGCCTGACAAGCGCAGGTGTGGATGATCAGGACATCTTTATCGAAGAAGTGAACCCCGATAATCCGGACGAATACCGTGGCCCGGACGGATGGGTTCCCTTCCGAACCCGCGACAGCATCATCACACTGAAGGATGCGCCTGCCGTGACGCTGAAACTGCGCTGGACCGCGAATGGTCCTGTGATGCCGCGCAGCCAGTTCGATCTCGGCACAATCACGCCCGAAGGCCATGCCGCTTCTATCGCCTGGACGGCGCTGTCGGGCCGTGACACGTCAATGTCTGCGGCCCTGCAAATCACTAAATCGCGCTCTGTCGAAGAGGCGATCACTGCAGGCCGCGACTTTATTGCGCCCGCGATGAACCTGACACTGGCGGACCGAAACCGCGTCGCGATGAAGACTATCGGTGCTTTGCCTGCGCGCGACGCAGCCCACCAAAGCCAAGGACGGTTGCCTTCTTTTGGTTATCTTCCTGAAAACCGCTGGCAGGGCCGGTTTCCATACGAAGATAATCCGGCCTTTCTGGATCCTGAGGGCGGGATTATCGGGAACACAAACAACAAGACAGTTGACCGCCCCTTTCCACACCATGTCAGCTTTGACTGGGGCGACACGCAGCGCATCAACCGCTGGCGTCGCCTGATGCAGGCACGCGAAGTTCATACCCGCGACAGTTTTATCGAAGCGCAACTGGACACCGTAAGTTTTGCGGCCCTTACGCTTTCGACGCTTATGGGGGCAGATCTATGGTTCACAGGTGATGCGGCACCATCGGGGACACCGGAACGGCGCAGGCAGGATGCGCTTAACCTTCTGTCGGCATGGAACGGCGAGATGAACGAACACCTGCCAGAGCCGCTAATCTATGCAGCATGGGCACGGGCCGTGCAGCAACGGTTGATCCGTGACGAGCTTGGACCATTAGCCGCTGAATTCACCCATGTAAATCCGGTATTCATCGAACGCGTGTTCCGCGATATCGATGGTGCGGGCATCTGGTGCGATGTGATCCAGTCCGCCCCTGTCGAGACCTGCACAGATATCGCGCGGCAAGCGATGGACGACGCGATCATCTGGATCACCGAAAACCATGGCGACGCTATCGAGGCTGTGCGCTGGGGCGATGCCCATGTCGCAACACACGACCACCCTGTCTTGGGCAAGACACCGCTGTTGGAATGGGTCGTCAATATCCGCCAGTCAACCAGCGGCGGCGACCACACACTGCAGCGCGCAAAGACCTCTGGGCGCGATCCTGATCCGTTCCAGAACGTCCATGCAGCTGGCTATCGGGGTGTCTATGACTTCGCAGATCCGGATAGTTCGGTCTTTATCATATCGACGGGTCAGTCGGGACATCCGCTGTCGCGTTACTACGACAATCTAGGAGAGCTGTGGCGGCGCGGCGAATACATCCCGATGTCACTTGATCCGGATCTGGCAAGGGCCGCTGCGGTCGGCGTGACAGTGCTGCAACCCGCGAACTAGGGCCTGTTGCCCTTCGTGGTTTGCGCGTCTTTTTTGCGCAGGTCCTCGTACATACCGGCAAAGACTTTTTGCACTAGATCGGCCAAGGCGCGTGCGTCTTCTTCGGCCAACCCGTCCGTCGGGATCGGCGGACCAAAGCGGACATGAACTGTACCCGGCTTTGCGCGCACCGACGGAAAAGGCATGATCTTGTGCCCACCAAAGAAGGCCGCCGGCACGATGGGTGCTTGCGCCCTGATCGCAATCAGGCTGGCACCGATCTTGAACCGCCCCACACCGTCAATCCCGACAATCCGGCCTTCGCCGCCCCAGCCGACGCGATCACCGTTTTTGACCGCCGCAACCATTTTTTCCAGCAACTTGTCGGTGCCCGCACGATTACCTCGGGGGACGAGTTCAAATCCGGCCAGTTCCATCGCGACCCGGCCAAACGGGAAATAGGCGTAAATATCTGCGGCGCCAACGCGGTCAATATGGGGCCACATTACCAGTGGAAATACCGCGACATCCATGAATGACGCCTCGTTATAGCAAAGCACATAGCCACCGGTCTGTGTCGGCGGTGTGCCGTCAACCACGACCTTCACGCCACAACGCTGCACGAATTTCGCAATGTGCACATTCATCATTGCGCGTGCTTCGTCTTTGTTCTGCGCATGACGGACGATGCGCATATTCACAAACGGAACCCCGCCAAGCCACATCGCGGATGCCCATGCACCGCGGAAAGTCTCTGCTACTGCGCCCATGAATTTGCCAAGTGCCGGACCTTTGATTGATCAATCTTGATCAAGGGTAGTGAATGCGGGGCATGCCCGCAACGCAATGTTGGCAGGATGATGAAACACCCGCGCGTCAGAGCCGCGCAAACCGCTCTTTCTGCAAGCTTGTCCAAAAAACGGTAAAGTCATACCCCGTCTCGGTCTGGGTTTCCTCCGTGACGATACCTGCATCAAAAAGCCATGCCCGTTTGCGGCCTTCAGCAAAAGTCAGCGAAATTTTTTCTTCACTGCGCGGGTCTTTGAGTTTGTCGGGAATGGCAGCCAACAACCGCTCCATCCCTTCGCCCGTGACCGCTGAAATCGCATAGAGGTCATCAGTCCGCGCCGCCTGTGTCAGGACGGCATCGCGCGCATCGCCTTCAAGTAGATCGACCTTGTTCCAAACCTCGATCATCGGGGCCTCTTCGGCGACACCAAGGCTCTGCAAGATCGTCATCACGTCTTTGGCTTGTTCTTCGGTCTGCGGGTGACTGATATCGCGCACATGCACAATCAGATCGGCGTCGAGCACTTCTTCAAGGGTTGCGCGGAACGCGGCAACAAGCTCGGTTGGCAAGTCGCTGATAAAACCCACGGTGTCAGACATGATAATCTCGTCGCCGGTGGGCAGCGTGATTTTGCGCATTGTCGGATCAAGGGTCGCAAAAAGCATGTCCTTGGCAAAAACATTGGCACCCGTAAGGCGATTGAACAACGTTGATTTGCCAGCGTTCGTATAGCCGACAAGGGCAACAATCGGAAAAGGCACCTTGGCCCGTGACGCACGGTGTAATTCGCGGGTTTTCACGACTTTGGCCAATTGTTTGCGCAGGCGGTTCAACTGGTCGTCAATGGCGCGGCGGTCTGCCTCGATCTGGG
>CBDTYC010000192.1:0-5390 GCA_965364495.1 uncultured Yoonia sp.
TTCTTGGTCGTCTTGCTTCGATCATCGCAATGCGCTTGCGCGGCAAGCACAAGCCATCCTTCACGCCGCACATGGATATGGGCGACAACGTGATTGTTATCAACGCTGAGAAAATCCAGATGACTGGTAACAAGCGTGATGAGAAATATTACTGGCACACCGGCCACCCCGGCGGCATCAAGTCCAAGACCAAGGCAGACATCCTTGAAGGTGCGCACCCCGAGCGCGTCATCATGAAAGCCGTTCAGCGCATGCTGCCCGGCGGCAAACTGTCCCGCCAGCAAATGACTCACCTGCGCGTATTCGCAGGCACAGAGCATGGCATGGAAGCCCAGAAGCCCGAAGTTCTGGACGTCGCGTCCATGAACAAAAAGAACACGAGGACTGCATAATGGCTGATCAAGTGAACTCTCTCGAAGAGCTGGGCCAAGTTGCAGAAGGCGTCGAAGCGCCTGCGGCTGTGGTCGAAGTTGCTGCCCCCCGCGAGCCTGTGCGTGACGCGCTGGGTCGGTCTTATGCGACTGGTAAGCGTAAAGATGCGGTTGCCCGCGTCTGGATCAAGCCAGGTTCCGGCAAAGTTGTCGTGAACGGCAAAGAGATGAAGACGTATTTTGCACGTCCGGTTCTGCAGATGATCCTGCGTCAGCCGTTTCAGGTTGCCGGTGTTGTAGACCAGTTCGACGTCATGGCAACTGTTGCTGGCGGCGGCCTTTCCGGTCAGGCCGGTGCGGTAAAGCACGGTGTTTCAAAAGCACTTCAGCTTTATGATCCGACACTGCGCGCTGCGTTGAAAGCTGCTGGCTTCCTGACACGCGACAGCCGCGTCGTCGAGCGTAAGAAGTACGGTAAGCGCAAGGCGCGTCGTAGCTTCCAGTTCTCCAAGCGTTAATCGCTACGCGAGCTTACGATTTCATGAATACCCGGAAAAGCGCAGTTTTTACTGCGCTTTTTCTTTTCAACGGCCAAGTTCGTGGGCGTTATTGGCAAGCGAATAGTCTATCAGGTCACTCGGTCGCGCCGTTGATTTCACGGATTGCTGCCTGAACCTTGAGTGTCAGCATTTCTTCGCCGATCGCTCTTGTGGCAAGTGATGGTGCACCGTCGTACCCTGCGTCCATTTCATCAGGTGGCGGGACGAAACGGGCCCGTACGCCGTCAGGTCTTACCGCCAACACTTCAGACGTGTCACGGAGCGCGGCATGCTGGCCGATCTGGCCCAAAGAGAAACCTTGTTCGGCAAGCCGTTCCAACTGACCGTTTGCGGCGTAATAGTCCGAGATTTGCAGGACGCGCTTGCCGCTTTCAGTCCACTCTTGCGAGAGTTTTGTGGCGACAGATTGCTGTGCAGGTTGGTTCCATGCGCTGTCGCCGATGAAAATAATTCGCTGAAACCCATGTGTTGCAAGGCTGCGCGCCGCGTCTTCGAGCAGCGCCGCAAACGTTTCTTCGCGGACGCTGATCGTTCCCGGATAACGCATGTGCCGAGTGGGTTCTGCGCCAAAACGCCCTTCAGGGACGTATGCGATGACCGGCGCGACAAGTGTGTTTCCTAGCGATAAAGCGATCATTTCAGCCGCTTCAGCGACCACATAGTTGTGTTTGCCAAGAATAACATGGGGGCCATTCTGCTCTGTGCCGCCGGTAGGAATGATGGCCGTATCGTAGCCTTGTGCAAGGGCGCGTGCGACCTCAGTCCATGTCAGGTCTTGCAGGTTGACAGACACCAATGCGGCGTCAGGCGCACTTTCAAACCCTTGGTTTTTTCCAAAACCCATCCAAAGACCGAAAGCTGTCACAAGCAATAAGATCGCCAGACGTGTCGAACGCCGCAAGCGTGATGCGCCTGTCAAATTCAAAGGACAAACCCGCCAAGCAGGGCAGCACCACCTGCCAAGGCCAGACAGATCAGTGGTCCTGTCGCTGTCTTTGGTGCGAACAGGCCCCATGCCTTGGCAAACGGTTTGAGATAAATCTCGGTGATGGAATGATACGGGTTCGGTTCCTCACGCGAAATGCCAAACTCCAGTTTCTCGTAGCCCTGTGGCACATAAAGGGTCCCAAAGAGCCAATCCCAGAAAGCGAAAATCAGACCAAAGTTCTTGTCATAATGCTTTGCATCAATGGAATGGTGGGTCTGGTGCTGTGCAGGGCTGATCAGGATGTAGGAAATCCACGGCGGATAGCTGAGCCAAATGTGCGAATGACGCAGGTTGTACCCGAGCAAATAGAACGCAAAAATAACGACGTTGACGTTCATGACGGTGATGTCGCGCGGGTCTGCGGCGGTAAGGTAGCTGAAACCTGCAAACGCCAGCGCCGTCAGCCCAACGCCGACAATCCCGGTGAACAGCAAATCAATCGGGTGCATCCGGTAGACTGTGGCGGGGGTAAGGACCTCTGCGGAATGGTGGACCTGATGAAACTGCCACAGCAGCGCCACCTTATGCTGCAAATAATGGGTAACCCAGACGGCGAAGTCGATCGCGAGGGCCACCGCGAGCGTGTAGGCAACGATTGTCAGGGCCGAAGGTGCAAAAACTGCCGTTTCCCGCACCCCGAACAGGCTATCAAGTCCGGTGCTAAACGCTTCAAAGAAAACGTGGCCAGACACCAAAAGCTGCGCAACGACGCCGTAATAGACGAGTCCGTTAAAGAAAAAGAAAAGATAATCCTGCTTGGCCGATTTATGCAGCCAGACACGGGGGTCGAAAAGGTATCCCATCATGCCTCTTGAAATTCCTTCGGGTCGTGCGCCTTCTTCTCGGGTCGAAAAATAGATGTATGTGATGATTGCAAAGACGAAGGCGGTCGCCAGATAGGCATAGAATATCCGTGCACTTGGCACCAATGGTGCCATCCATGCAAAGGCTGCCCCGTCGAGTATGTTTTCTACAAAAATCGTTTTGCCCCCGATACCTATGGACAATTGTTGCGGTCGTCTATGCCATCCTCAACCATGCGTTAAATCAAGGCAAGATGGCGGGAATAGGGCGTGTGCGTGTCGATCAGTTCAGCGCAAAGGCGTAGCGCAGGCTGAGTGTTTCGAGCCCGGGGTTCGTGTCCTGTAATTCTGCATTTGACCGGTGGGAAAACAGCAATGCGAGCGTGGCCCCATTATCAAATTCATAGCCCGCCCCCAATGCAGACCGGAACTGAAGTGCACCGCCAAGATCCGGCCCGTCACCTTGGGCATAAATACCCGGCATTAATGAGGCTTCGACAAAGAATGGTCCGGCGCTGATGTTCCTACTGGTCCATTTGGCACCGGCGCCCATCCACATGTCCCCGTCAGTCGTGCCTGAGATGCCAAACGTTGGCTGGAAAGGACCATAGGACCGGCCACTGTCGTACCCGATATACAGCTCTTGGCTGATCGTTTCCTCGTGAAAAATGACGTCCGCCGCCTGAATGCCTAGACGGGCCTCTGCGGCTGACTGCGCAAGACATCCGGTTGGGCAGTCGTTGACGACCATGTCGCTTAGTCCTGCAACGATAAAAATAACTGCGAGTGTTCCGTCCATAAAATGTCCTTTTAAGCGTCGGGCGCGATCAGGCCCAGACCGCGCAAATAGATACCAATGCCCGATTCCAACAAATCCTCGGGCGGGAACGGGCTCTGGGTGCCCGGGTTCGAGCGCGCGAACAATTCAACGACGCCATGGCTCAACGCCCAAATATGCGCACTGAACATCTGGGGCGGCGGCCTTTTTTCAGCGGGAATATGTTGGCTCAGTTCTTCTGCAGCTTTTTCAAGCACCCCCATCGCACGGGTGGCAACCTGATGTAGTTCTGGTGTGCGGTTGATCGAAATGCCGGATTCGAACATTGAAATGTAATATCCTGGATGCTCGCGGGCAAAAGCGAGATAGGCGCGGCCTGTTGCCTCGAATGCGGCCAGCGCAGAAGGTTGGCCCATGCCATAGGCCGCTTCCATCTGGTCACCGAAAAGGACGTAACCTTCTTGTGCGGCGGCAGCGATCAGGTCTTCGCGGCCTTCAAAATGACGATAGACGGCGGCGGGGGTCACGCCTGCCTCGCGGGCTGCCTCGGACAGGGTGAATCCTGTCGGACCGCGCTTTTCGATCAGCCGCAAACAGCCGTGGATCAACGCTTCGCGCAGGTTGCCGTGATGATAGCCGCGTTTAGACATGCCAGAGGTCCGGACCTCCGACAATTTGCGGATCAAGCGCGCCAAGCGCGGTCGCGTCTTTGTGGGTATAGTCTAGCTGGTGCAACACGTGCCGGATGACTTGCACACGCGCACGGCGTTTGTCGTCAGACCGTACAATCGTCCAAGGTGCCACGTCGTTGTGCGTGCGTGTCAGCGTTTCACCGATTGCAGCGGTGTAGGCGTCCCATTTGGACAGTCCTTCGACATCGATCCAGCTAAGTTTCCATTGCTTGAGAGGGTCTTTTTCACGATCCAGAAAGCGTTGCAACTGGGTCGCGCGCCCGACGTTCAGCCAGATTTTGACCAGTTTGATCCCTTCGTTGACCAACATTTCCTCAAATTCGGGGACCTGCGTAAACCAGCGGCTGCGTTCTTGTGGTTTGCAAAAGCCGAAAACATGTTCCACGACACCACGGTTGTACCAGCTGCGGTCAAATAGCGTTACTTCACCTTTGGCAGGTAAGTGTTTAATATAGCGTTGAAAATACCATTGTGCGGCCTCTACCTCGGTCGGTTTCGACAAAGCGACAAGTTTCGCACCACGCGGGTTCAGGTTTTCGCGAAACCGCTTGATTGTGCCACCTTTGCCGGCTGCATCGCGTCCTTCAAAAACAATCGCAATGCGCTGCCCTGTTTCTCGGGCCCATGCTTGCATCCGCACCAACTCGATCTGTAGGTCAGCGAGGGCGGTTTCATACTCCGACCTTTTCCAACGGCTGTCATAGGGAAAGTCAGGGTTGATGATCTTCTTTTTGCCCACATCTGTGATTGCAGAACGCACGTCATCTGGGGCGCTTTCGGCAAAATAGCGACTGATACCACCGTCGAATGGTAGATCCATGAAAACTCTCCCAAAGTTCATGTGTCATATATGGGGGTTAAAGCCGCCAAGCGCAATTCTGGTCTGTGGCTTTGGCAAATGGACCATCTATGGAGTGATCCCTGCGCGGCGAGCGGCGCGGTTGATGGCCGCTACCACGGCGTCCGGTTGGGCGTGGTGCGGCATATGTCCAATACCTGGCAGGCGGGCCGTTGCGACCTGTGGTACGATCTTTTCGATTTCTTCGGCGTGAATATGGATCGGCACGGTTGTGTCTTCTTCGCCGTGCACGATCTCGATGGGCAAGATCAATTCGGGATAGCGCGCAGACAGTGACACAACATGCGGACGTGACGTGTTCACCTGTCTGGCGTTGGCGCGCATGCTGGATGGCCGCAA
>CBDTYC010000193.1:0-5379 GCA_965364495.1 uncultured Yoonia sp.
GCCACGCCCATAATCAAACCACGTTTACCTTGCATCGACATTGTCATGCGCTCACCCTTTAAGTTTAGAAAGAAGCATCGAACCGTTGGTTCCGCCAAATCCGAAGGAGTTGGTCATGACGGTATCAAGCCCCGCATTTTCAACCAGTTCGGTCGCGATTTCGGCAGGATCAAGTGCTGGGTCCAATGTTTCTACGTTGATCGACGGCGCGATGAAGTCGTTTTCCAGCATCAACAGGCAATAGACAGCCTCTTGTGCGCCGGTCGCGCCTTGGCTGTGGCCCGTCATCGTCTTGGTCGAACTGATCGGTGGCGTTGTGCCTTGGCCGAACACACGGCGCACCGCTTCGACCTCGCCAACGTCGCCCACGGGTGTCGATGTGCCATGCGCGTTGATGTAGCTGACCTTGCGGTCATCGGGCAGGGTTTTCAGCGCGCCGCGCATCGCACGTTCGCCACCCTCACCGGATGGGGCGACCATGTCTGCGCCATCGGATGTCGCGGCAAAGCCTGTTACTTCGGCATAAATCTTGGCGCCTCGCGCTTGTGCGCTTTCCAGCGTTTCCAGAACGACCATTGCGCCGCCGCCCGCAATCACGAAACCATCGCGGTTTGCATCGAACGCGCGGCTCGCCTTTTCGGGGGTGTCGTTATACTTTGACGACATCGCGCCCATTGCGTCGAACAGACAGGACAAGGTCCAATCCAGTTCCTCCCCACCGCCAGCGAACATGATGTCTTGGGTGCCAAGTGCGACCTGTTGGGCCGCCATGCCGATGCAGTGCAAGGAAGTTGAGCAGGCCGAGGTGATAGAAAAGTTCATGCCCTTGATTTTGTAAGCAGTCGCAAGGTTTGCGCTTACGGTCGATGACATTGCCTTGGGAACAGCAAAGGGGCCAATCCGTTTGGTCGCACCTGTGCTTTTGACAATCTCGTGTGCGGCAAGAATTGCCGACGTGGATGGTCCGCCGGAACCGGCGATCAAGCCAGTCATTGGGTTAACGATCTGGTCTTCGCTAAGTCCGGCGTCAGCAATTGCCTGTCCCATGGCGATGTGCGCATAAGCCGCACCCGGACCCATAAAACGCAAAGTGCGCTTGTCGACATGCTCTGTGATGTCGATTTTGAGGGTGCCTGCGATCTGGCTGCGAAACCCGTGCTCTGCCATTTCGGCAGAGGCTTCGATTCCTGATTTTCCAGCTTTCAACGATGCTAGAACTTCATCCGCATTATTCCCGATCGGCGATACGATCCCGAGACCTGTGACAACGACACGGCGCATGGGCACCTCTCCTTTATGTTGGACGTAGTGTTTGTTGGTTTAGCTCTCGGACAGAGCGACCTTCATATCTTTGACTTGGTAAATGACCTCGCCGTCGGCCTCGACGATGCCGTCGGCGACACCCATGGTCAGGCGACGGGTCTGGATAGCTTTGGTGAAATCAATCTTATATGTCAGCATCTTACGGTCAGGGCGGACCATGCCCGTCAGTTTGACCTCGCCCACACCCAAGGCATAACCGCGTCCCTGCCAGCCACGCCAGCCAAGGTTGAAACCGGTTAATTGCCACAGGCCATCAAGTCCCAGGCAGCCGGGCATGATCGGGTTCCCGGGGAAGTGGCACTCAAAAAACCACAGGTCTGGTGTGATGTCGAATTCAGCCACAACATGGCCTTTGCCGTTCGTGCCGCCAGCTCCAGAGAGTTCCGTAATCCGGTCCATCATCAGCATCGGCGGGGCGGGTAATTGGGCGTTGCCCTCACCAAACAGCTCTCCGCGGGCGCATTTGAGCAGGTCGTCTTTGTCAAAACTTGAGGGATAATCGGCCATGTGACTGGTCTCATTCTTGTTTACTGCGTTGTCTGATCTCTACCACTTGGTTGTTTGCACGCGCAAGTCCGCCGGGATTTTATGCGTTTTCAATTGATCAACGCGGCATTCTTCCCATATAAATGCGAAGAGTTATCAAAAGAGAGCTAATGACCGACTTAATCGTACAGCGCAGCGCAGATTGGTTGTCCGGGGCAGGGCTTCGCCCGACACGGCAGCGGATGACGCTGGCGTCATTGTTGGTCGGTGACGGGCAAGATCGCCATGTAACGGCAGAAAGCCTGTTTGATGCGGCCAAAGATGCCGATGAGAAAGTGTCCCTCGCGACCGTTTACAACACGCTGCGCACGTTTTGTGATGTGGGGCTGGTGCGCGAGATTACTGTTGATGGATCGAAAAGCTATTTTGACACCAATATGACCGACCACCCGCATTTCTATTGGGAAGATACAGCGCAGTTGACTGATGCGCCTGCCGACCAGCTTGAGATCAGGCATTTGCCGGATGCTCCCGAAGGGGCAGAGATCGCGTCTGTGGATGTGGTTATTCGCCTGCGCCGCAAGTAATTTTCCGGCGGTGGAAAATCGTCCACCTTTCCCGCTCCAAAGTTTTACTGAAAATTAACCTTGCTGCCGCAATCTGCTGCAATGTCCACTTGTCGCAATCTTCGGGTGTCCAATGGCACCTTTTTCTTTACCGTCCGCTTGCAGGACCAGCAGTCCGATCTGTTGGTCGGTCACATCGACGTGCTGCGCCATGCCACCCAATTGTGCAGGGCACGATGGCCGTTCCGGATTGATGCCGCGGTCATTCTGCCCAGCAAGTTGCACATGATCTGGACTTTGCCCGACGATGACGTGGATTTTTCAAAACGCTGGCGGATGATCAAATCAACCTTTTCGCGCCACGTCCCCAGACCAGAATATGTACCGCCCAGCCATCAGCGCCGCGGGGAAAAGGGTATCTGGCAGCGTGGCTTCTGGGAGCACCTGATCCGCGATGAAGAAGACCTTGAACTACATATGCATCTGATCCGGTCGGCCCCGATACATGCCGGACTTGCAAAGGGGCCGGGCACATGGCCCTATTCATCGTTTCACAAATCCCGGCAAATGCAATCGGTCCGGTTGCCTAGAACCATTGCCACGGTTCCATCATCCCCAAATCCAAAAGCTGCTGTGATGTCCAGTCAAACGCAACTGACTGTGGCCAGTGAAAACTGCTGATCGCATCACGGCTTCCAGGGTTGCGGCGCAAAGCCTTTGCTGTGCGGAACGAAGCAACAGCGGCTGTCAAATTATTGTGCCACGGGCAGGAAAACGTGTTGTATTCGGCGATATTGAAAGACCGGTCCGGCAACATTTGCAGGCCGGGTTGCGCGCGGAAAAATGAAATGCGGTCCGTTCGTCGGCGATCTTTTGCAATGTGATCTTCAAACCGCCACCGCAATCCACCGGCGACTTCCAACTGTCGGTCGAGTGTTTCGCCTGCGGCATCTTTGCGTGCGAGGGCATAATACCCTGATTTGTCGAAAAAGGCGGAAGCGCGATCAACTGCGTTCGGGTGAACGGTCAGGTCACGTGCATAAAGGTCCACCAGATAAGACATCACGCTGTCACGCCGTTCTTCTTGCATAAAGCCCAGCATCTCGCGGACGTTGCGGTGTTCGCAAAACGGGTAATAAAGATACTCGGCATTGTAGCAGTAATAAAACCACATGCCCGGTTGTGAGTTGACAAGTGGATTGACGATATCGGCCAACGTGTTGTCGCTGGTGACGTCGTAGGTCACCCAATGAAGGTTTTCTTTGTCCGCGTGCACTGGGGCGTGCTCTGCCGCGCAAAACGCGATAATATTGCCAAAACCCAACGCGTGCAGATGTGACAGGGTGCTGTCCACCTCGATGTCGTCTTCGACCAGCACAAGGGCGATTGGTCCCTGCTTCAGGGTCCGTTTACTGTCGGCGATCAGTGCAGGCAGGTTCGGGTAATGCATGTGCGGCGGCATCCGTTCTAGTTTGGCGCAAATTCCGCTAATTCCGGCCGCATTGCAAGCGAAGCCCCAGTTGGTTAGAAGGCGCGTGATATTCCTTTACATGAGCAGTCCGATGTCCGCGCCAAAAAAGCTTTATATCAAGACTTACGGTTGTCAGATGAACGTCTACGACAGCGAACGTATGGCCGAAGCGCTGGGCGGCAAAGGGTATGTTGAAACACTGACCCCTGATGACGCGGATATGATTCTGCTGAACACGTGCCACATCCGCGAAAAAGCTGCCGAAAAGGTCTATTCCGAGCTAGGGCGAATGCGCGGGTTGAAAGATGCCAACCCTGATCTGAAAATCGGCGTGACGGGCTGCGTGGCCCAAGCCGAGGGCGAAGAGATTATCAAACGTCAACCGATGGTCGATCTGGTCGTTGGCCCGCAAAGCTATCACCGGCTGCCAGCGATGGAGGACGCTATCCGTGCGGGCAAAAAGGCGCTGGATACGGATTTTCCCGATGATGACAAGTTTGATACGCTCAAAGCCCGCTCGAAGGCAAAACGTGGCCCGACCGCATTTTTGACGGTCCAAGAGGGCTGCGATAAATTCTGTGCGTTTTGTGTGGTGCCATATACACGGGGCGCCGAGGTTTCCCGCGCCGCAGAACGTGTCGTTCGCGAGGCACAGGAACTGGTGGCCGCAGGTGTAAAAGAAATCACGTTACTTGGGCAGAACGTCAATGCCTATCACGGCCACCCCCAAGGCTTGGCTGGTCTGATCTGGGACCTCGACAAAGTTGACGGGTTGGAGCGTATCCGGTTCACCACATCGCATCCCAACGACATGGACGACGCCCTGATCGAAGCACATGGTACCTGCGAAAAGCTGATGCCTTACCTGCATTTGCCAGTACAGTCCGGTTCTGACCGGATCCTGAAAGCGATGAACCGCAAACATACCGCCGAAAGCTATTTGCGCGTGATTGAACGCATTCGCGCGGCCCGACCTGATTTGCTTTTGTCGGGCGATTTTATTGTGGGTTTCCCCGGCGAGACGGATCAGGATTTTGAAGATACCTTGCAGCTTGTGCGCGATGTGCATTACGGACAGGCTTATTCGTTCAAATATTCGACCCGTCCCGGCACGCCTGCAGCCGAGAAACCACAACTTCCAGAAGATGTGATGAATGAGCGTTTGCAGCGTTTGCAGACCTTGTTGCGCACCCAACAGCAAGAAACGCAGGCCTCAATGGTTGGCCGCGAAGTGAAGGTATTGTTTGAAAAGTCTGGTCGTGAAACCGGCCAGATGATTGGCAAGTCAGAGTATCTGCATGCGGTTTACGCGGATGCCCCGGCGGACGTGATCGGGCAGGTGCGTCGGGTCAGGATCTTGCAGGACAGTCCGAATTCCCTGAAGGGCGCGTTGGTGTAGGGTGGATTGTTATCACCCTGACTGCTGAAACTTCCGGCATTTTTGGCGAACTGTCGTTTCAAATGCAGCTGAGCCTGTGCTCCGGGCGGACATAGTGGCCTCGAGCTCTAAATATAGTCTCAAAGGAGAGCTGA
>CBDTYC010000194.1:0-5373 GCA_965364495.1 uncultured Yoonia sp.
CATCAAATCAAGATGGGCCCCGCCACCATTCTTGAACAAAGTGATGTCATCAACGCCATGCCGCTGGAACCGGTCCAACTGGTAATAATCCGCGATGACATCGGCTGCGTCAAATGCGCCTGATGCGATAGGAATCCTGAGTTCGCCGATATGCCCGATAGTCGTCTCGCGGCTGTCTACAAAGACGCGGGCGCTCTGCAATGCGGTATCATCGACCTCGCGCATGTCGGGTCGGTAAGCGCCAATCAGATCGATATGCTGACCGGGCTGGAACCAGTCCCCGTGCAGCAGTGGATCGGTGGACATGGTTGCAGAGGTCACGATATCAGCTTGCCGGACAGCGGACTCGAGGTCGTCAGCGATAGCGACATCAGGAAAAGCGGCCTTGAATGCCTCTGCCCCTGCGCGTGACCTGTTCCAGACAGTGAAGGATGCATCCGGAAAAGCTGCGCCATAGGCTTCGTACAGGGAATGCCCGACTGTGCCTGCGCCCACGATCAGGATCTTGCGGCTGTCCGGACGCGCCAAGCGGCGGGCGGCAAGCAGGCTATCACCTGCCGTCTTCCATTTGGTCACAAGATGAAAATCCAGAATAGCTTCCAACGCGCCATCCTGACCGGAAAAGAGGTTCACAGCACCGCCAATCATTGGCTTGCCAGCCGCTTTGTTGCCGGGAAATATTGTTGCACATTTCACGGCCAGCCCCAGTCCGGCGATCCAGGCAGAGCGGTTCAGCAACGTGTTGTTGCCTTCATACAAACCCACCTCCGCCACATCCGCCTTTGGCCCCTTATGGCCAGCAGCGAGCGCATCTGTCAGTGCCAGCCAGTCCAGATGCTTTTGCCCTTCTTCAAAGGGTATCATCACAGTCATATCGCTGCCTCCTTGGACAAAAGCCCTTCTGCGACCAACCTGTCTGCCCATGCTTGCGGTCCCGCGAACAGATGGGTCTGCCAGCCGCGGGCTGCTGCCATGCTGATGTTTTCGATACGGTCGTCAGCGAACAGCAGTGCAGCCGGAGCCACGCCACAATCGTTTTCAACCTGCCGGTAAATCTCGGCGTCCGGTTTGATCACACCCATATGCCCGGAAATATAACGCCGGTCGAATTCGCCCAAGAACGGATAAACCGGTTCGGCGATTTCAAACGTCTGAATGCCAAAATTCGTCAGCGCAAACACCGGCACGCCCACAGCACGCAACGCGCGCAGCAACCGGACAGAGTGATCAATCGCGGGGGCTGCCATGTCGATCCAGCGGTCGTGCCACATAAGGACCTCTGCCCGCCATTCCGGGTGGGCCTCGGCGGCGGCATAGATGGTGTCACGAAAATTGCCGCCGCGGTCGACTTCGTCATTGATGCCGTGCAAGTCGATGGCAGCGAACATCGCTTGACGCCGTTCGGGGCCGATCACGCTGTCAAAGAAACGCTCTGGTTGCCATTCGATCAGCACATTTCCGATGTCGAATACAACGGCTTTGACGTCTGGCATTGGGGCTCCTGCTTTGCTTTTGGACAGACTAGCGTCGCAAGGGACGCTGTAAAGTGACGGGCTTGCTTTGCGCGTCCCGCCAGATTGTGAACAGGCCCGCACCCAAGATCAGCGCCATGCCGACGTAATCCCAGCCATCAGGGAATTCGGCGAAAAGTAGCATGCCCCAAACGACTGACATTGGCAGCGCAAGGTACTCGAACGGGGCGACCAATGATGCTTCAGACACACGGTAGGCTTGGGAAATGAGATAGCCACCGATTGCGATGCCGAACCCGATCACCACAAAGACCGGATAATCCGAAACCAAAGGCCAGCTCCATGCGCGCAGAAGAAAGCTCAGTGACGGGTCCGCCTGATTGCCAAAGCGTCCGTCGCCAACCGCAAGACCCATCGCAAGGCACACAAGAATGAACATGATCTGGATATAGAACGCCATTGTCGCGGCGCTTTCTGTGCCGCCGATCCGGCGGGTGATAATGTGGATCCCTGCGTAGCAAAACGCAGCCGCCAGCGGCAAGAGTGAAGCAAACTGAAAGGCCGCTGTCCCGGGGCGCATCATGATCAGCACACCGACGAACCCGACAGCAATGGCAGCCCAGCGCCTTGGGCCAACGACTTCACCTAGAAAAGCAACCGAAAAGACGGTTATGACCAGCGGGCTGACAAAGAATATTGCCACCGCGTCGGCCAAAGGCATCGCAGCAAGGCCCAGAAAAAACGTCATGTTTGCAAAGACCACGCATAACCCGCGCAGCATGTGCATCGGCAGGCGTTTGGTGCGTGCGATGGCCCGGCCGTTGGTAAGCGGGGCGATCAGCGCAAGGATAACCACAAGACCTATAACCGAGCGTATCAGGACCACCTGATGCAACGCGTAGCCGCCGCTCAGGAATTTGATTGCGACGTCATTGATTGAAAAGAAGATCACCGAAGTCGCAGCACATAGCGCCCCAAGTTTTGCGGGCGATAGCTGCATCATGCCTTTGCCGCCGCGCGAACAGTCCGCTCTAAAGCATCAAGAAAACGTGCGCGGTCAGCCTTGCCAAAGGGTTTGCCGCCACCTTGCCGGAAGGGATCCGCTGCCCGCATATCGGCCATCAGATCGCGCGTCGCGAGCACATTCCCGATGTTGGCCTGCGTCAACGCTTCGCCATTATGCTTCAACACCAGCGCACCGTTCTCAATGCAACGGGCCGCGAGCGGAATATCACCGGTGATCACGACATCCCCCCTGGTTGCTCGGTCAGCGATCCAGATATCTGCGATATCGGGGCCATCCGGAACCACGACCGTTTCCACCAACGGGTTTTGGGACGGGCGGATACCCCCGTTCGAGACCACAAACATTTTCATTTTATGGCGGGTGCCAACACGTTCAACCTCGGCCTTGACCGGACAGGCGTCAGCATCGACGTAAATCATGCGTAAAGTGCCTCTGCGTGGAAACTCACGTGGTCTTCCATGAAGGTTGCGATAAAGAAATAAGAATGGTCATAGCCCTTTTGCAGCCTGATATGCCCTTCTTGGCGCTTTTCGGCCATCGCTTTTGCAAGGTGTTCGGTACCAAGCAGATCACCGAATTGATCATCCGTGCCGGTATCAATCAGGATGGGTCCGTCAAACCCCGCGCCTTGCATCAAAAGGGTCGCATCATGCGGGCCCCAGTTTTCCTCTGGCCCCCAATAGGCGGCAAACTGTTTGCGTCCCCAATCGCTTTGCGTCGGATGACAAATCGGCGCAAATGCAGACACCGACCGAAAACGCCCGGGCAAAGCCATCGCAAAGGTCAGCGCACCGTGCCCCCCCATCGAGTGACCCGTGATCGACTGTCTATCCATGTCGAGCGCAAAATTCTCGGCCAAGAGCGCAGGCAATTCATCCGCGATATAGGTCCACATCTTGAAATTCCTGTCCCATGGCGATTGGGTTGCATCGATATAAAACCCTGCACCCTGACCAAGATCATAAGCCTCATCATTGGGCACGTCTTCGCCGCGCGGGGACGTGTCGGGATAGACCAAGGCGATCCCCTGCTCTGCTGCCCAAGCCTGTGCGCCAGCTTTGGTCATCGCGTTTTCATGGGTGCATGTCAGCCCCGACAGGAACCACAAGACCGGCACAGGGCCGTCTGCCGCCTCTGCGGGCAGGAACAAGCCGAAGGTCATGTCGCAGGCACAAACCGCAGAGCTGTGCGAATAGACGCCTTGGATGCCCCCAAAACAGCGGTTCTCAGAGATGGTTTTCATAAGCAGGCCCTTTCGTTTGAATAAGGGCTAGCGCAGCTTCAGAAGGTTGTCACCCACGCAATGACCAGAGAGACAGTCACAACACTCGCAGCGGTGGACAGCAGGATCGACGCAGAGACGCGCGTCGGTGCCACGCCGTAGTGTTGCGCAAGGATATACACATTCCCCGCAACAGGCAGCGAAGCCGCAGCGATCATGACACCCGCAGCATATGGATCGACATCAAAGAAGTATAGCGCGGCAACCGCGACAGCCGCCGGGTGCAAGATCAGTTTGCAAAACGACAGCCAACCCGCGATTGCCAAACGCTCGGCTGATTTGCCGGCCAAGGATGCGCCGATTGCAAAAAGCGCACCCGGAGTGGCGGCAGCCCCCAAAAGGGTCAAAAACTCATTCACCGGCAGAGGAACGCGCAAGTCGCCTGCCGAGACCAGCAAACCAAGCGAGATAGAAACAATCATCGGGTTCTTGATCAGACCTATCGTGACCGTCCACAAAACCTTGGGCGACATACGCCCGTCACGTGATCCGGTGATCAGAATGACGATCAAACTGCCAAAAACGACGAGATCGACAGCGAGAACCATCATGACAGGACCAATTGCGCTCTCGCCCAAGAGCAGGACAAGCATTGGAATACCCAAAAACCCGACATTACCAATGACCGCGCATTGGGCCTCGACTGCTGCTTCGGTGACGGGAACACGCCGCCGCAAGGCAACGAACGTCGCAAAAACATAGACCACACCCGAGGCGCCAAGATAGGCCCAAACGAATTGCCAGTCGAAAATCTCGGCCAGTGAAAGGTTGGCAGAGAACCGGAACAGCATCGCGGAAAGAGCGAAGTAAAAAACAAATTTCGTCAGATAGGCCGTCGCCTCGGGCGAAAAGAACCCCGTGCGACCAGACCCGTAACCCAAAGCGATCAACATAAAGAACGGCAGGGTCTGAAGAAAGATATCCCACATGCGGGTTAATCAAACGTCCCTGTGGTACGGGCCAGAAGCATGAAGGCACGCGATGTGCGGGTCTCTGCCAACTCTAGCAAGTCCGTATCTGTTGCGGTTTCCTCGAAGGTGACCAGCATCTCGTCAAAGCGACGCAGGAAATGATGGACGGCATCGCGGAAAATAGCATCCTCGCGCATCCGCCCCGACGTCAGTGCAAGCGAAGAGCGATCCCGCACACCACCCAGACGGTCCATGTCCTTGCCACGTTCACCACCCGCAAACCGGCGCCACAACTCGGCGCTGATCGGGTCCGGGCGCAGATCATCCATGTAGATGCCATCTTGCGACAGCAGCGTCAGCACATCTTGACTGGCCTGAACCAAGCGACGTGCAGTGCGATCGCGCAACGCGCGGCGCAGCGCCGCAAACCCGTCGGCATCATGTTCGTCGTTCGGGAAATTCAGCGCCTGAATGAGGTCCATACGCTCCAATGGCGGGTTCATATCCTCTGACGAGGTACCAAGCGCCAAAGCGGGCTGATCGGCTGGTGCGCGCGGTGCGGCGCGCGGAACGATCAAGCGTGACACTTCACGGCGCGACGCAAATCCAGATGCGGCGGGCTGTGTGTGTTCGCGATGCTGCACGGTCGCGACAGAGTGTTTGTCTACCGACGGCTCTGCC
>CBDTYC010000195.1:0-5372 GCA_965364495.1 uncultured Yoonia sp.
ATGGGCCCGACCGGTCCCTGCGGCCCTTGCACCGAGATTTTCTATGATCACGGCGATCATATCTGGGGTGGCCCTCCGGGTTCGCCTGAGGAAGACGGCGACCGGTTTATCGAAATCTGGAACATCGTGTTCATGCAGAACGAACAATTTGAAGATGGCACGATGCGCCCGCTCGAGATGCAGTCGATTGACGCCGGTATGGGGTTGGAACGCGTCGGTGCGCTGCTTCAGGGCAAGCATGACAACTATGATACCGACGTGATGCGCGCCTTGATCGAGGCGTCAGCGCAGGCAACATCCAGCGATCCTGACGGTCCCGGAAACACGCACCACCGTGTGATTGCCGACCACTTGCGTTCGACATCGTTCTTGATTGCCGAGGGCGTTTTGCCATCCAATGAGGGGCGCGGTTATGTGCTGCGCCGCATCATGCGCCGCGCGATGCGTCATGCGCATTTGTTGGGGGCAAAAGATCCGGTAATGCACCGTTTGGTGACTGCATTGGTGCAGCAAATGGGGGCGGCTTATCCTGAATTGGGTCAGGGGCAGCGTTTGATCGAAGAGACCTTGTTCAACGAAGAAGTCCGTTTCAAGCAGACGCTAGATCGCGGGCTCAAGCTGTTGGATGACGAACTGGCTGGCTTGCCAGAGGATGCCGCCCTGCCCGGCGAGGCTGCGTTCAAACTTTACGACACATACGGTTTCCCGCTCGATTTGACCCAGGACGCATTGCGTGAAAAAGGCCGTGCTGTGGATACCGATGGTTTTGACACGGCAATGGCAGCCCAGAAGGCCAAGGCACGCGCGGCATGGTCGGGCACCGGCGAAGCTGCAGACAGTGCTGTTTGGTTCGATATCGCGGATGAAAGCGGGACAACCGACTTTTTGGGGTATGACACGTTGAATGCCGAAGGGCAGATTGCGGCATTGGTCGTCGATGGCAGTACGGCTGATCAGGCCGATGGCGACGTGCAGATCGTCCTCAATCAAACCCCGTTTTACGCCGAAGCGGGTGGTCAGGTTGGCGATGCCGGTATGTTGACCACGGAAACAGGCAAGGCCCGAATTACCGATACCAAGAAGGTTACGGGCCTTTATGTGCACTTTGCGAAGGTTGTCGAAGGTACGATTCGCAAAGGGCAGGGCGCTGAGTTGCGGGTTGATCCAAAACGTCGTGCCGATATTCAGGCCAATCATTCGGCCACCCATCTTTTGAACGAAGCATTGCGCGAAGTTCTGGGTACCCACATCGCGCAGCGCGGATCGCTGAATGCGCCAGATCGGTTGCGTTTCGATTTCAGTCACACCAAAGCGCTGTCTTCGGATGAACTGGCCCGTGTAGAGCGCGACGTGAACGCCATCATCCGTCAGAATTCGCGCGTAGAGACCCGCATTATGACGCCCGACGACGCGCGGGCGTTGGGTGCGCAGGCGCTTTTCGGCGAAAAATATGGTGACGAGGTGCGGGTCGTGTCGATGGGTCGTCAAGAAGGTTCCGGCAAAGGTGCCAAAGGAAATACCTATTCTTTGGAACTATGCGGTGGCACCCATGTGGCGCAGTTGGGCGAGATCGGTGCATTTGTCGCTTTGGGCGACAGCGCATCAAGTGCCGGAGTGCGCCGGATCGAGGCGCTTACTGGACAGGCGGCTTTGGATTACTTGCGCGCGCAGGATGCCCGATTGGGTCAGGCCGCTGCGGTTCTCAAAGCCCCGGCCGCAGAGGTCGCTGACCGTGTGAAGGCATTGCTTGATGAACGAAAGTCGCTTGCCAATGAAGTGGCGCAGCTGCGTCGCGAACTGGCCATGGGCGGTGGTGCGCAAGCTGCTAGCCCATCCGAGGTTGTGAATGGCATTGCATTTCAGGCGCAGGTTCTGACGGGCGTCACAGGCAAGGACCTGCCCGCTTTGATTGACGAAATGAAATCCGCCATGGGCAGCGGGGCGGTCTTGTTGATCGCGGATGCTGGTGGCAAGGCCGCGGTCGCTGTTGGCGTGACCGCAGACTTGACCGATCGGGTGTCTGCCGTTGATCTGCTGCGCGCTGCCACGCCAGAGCTTGGTGGCAAGGGCGGCGGCGGCAGGCCGGATATGGCGCAGGGTGGTGGCGCGTCCGTTGACAATGCCGACGCAGCCATTGCCGCGGCCAAAGCCGTGCTTGAGGCGTTGAAATGACCGCGCTCTGGATTAGTCACGTCAAGGTCACGGACCCCGATCGCTATGCCGAATACGCCAAGCGCGCGACTGTCGCGATTGCCGATCATGACGGCGTCTTTTTGGCGCGGGGCGGCGATTATCTACAGAAAGAGGGCCCTGACCGCCCGCGAAACGTTGTTGCCCGTTTCCCATCGGTTGCGGCAGCGAACGCTTGCTATGAGTCGCCCGCCTATCAAGAGGCATTGCGGTTTGCGCGTGACGCTTCCGTGCGTGAACTCTGCATCGTTGAAGAGATCGCTTGAAGGGGCAGCTTGCCGAAATGATGGCGACCCATGCGCAGCATGGGAGGTTGGACTGGATCGGACTGCGTTCCGAAAGATGCGCGCCTGTTGATGTCGTGACGCAGGTTTATGCCGAAAAGGCAGGTCTTGTTGGTGACCACGGGCGTGCCGGAAAACGCGCCGTCACGTTAATCCAGGCAGAGCATTTGCCGGTGATAGCGGCATTGGCTGGAAAAGAACGGGTCACAGCACAGGAATTGCGCCGAAATCTGGTGATCTCTGGCTTGAACCTGTTGGCGCTGCGCAAAGGTTTTTTGCGCATTGGGGAAATCACACTTGAGGTTCACGGACCCTGTCCGCCCTGTTCACGCATGGAAAAGATTTTGGGTCTGGGGGGCTACAACGCCATGCGGGGGCATGGTGGTTGGTATGCCAGCGTCATCCGAACCGGACAGATCGCAGTCGGGGATCGGGTCGCGCCAGTCCAGCGCGACCCTAATGATACTTAGCCTGCGCGCGACTGGCGCTTGCGCTCGTGCGGGTCAAGGAAACGCTTGCGCAAACGGATCGCATTGGGCGTGACTTCGACAAGCTCATCATCGTCGATATAGGCAATCGCCTGCTCGAGCGACATGGTCACCGGTGTTGTCAGGCGTACTGCTTCGTCGGTGCCGGATGCCCGCACGTTGGTCAGCTGCTTGCCCTTCAACGGGTTCACTTCCAGATCGTTTTCACGGCTGTGCTCGCCGATGATCATACCCTGATAGACAGCTTCCTGAACGCCGATAAAGAACTTGCCACGGTCTTCCAGCTTCCACAGTGCGAACGCAACTGAGGTGCCGTTTTCCATCGAGATCAGAACACCCTGACGGCGGCCCTGAATCTTGCCTTTGTAGGGTGCCCAGCCGTGGAACAAGCGGTTCAAAACGCCGGTACCGCGTGTGTCGGTCAGGAATTCGCCATGATAGCCGATCAAGCCGCGGGACGGGACAAGCGCGATAATGCGTGTCTTGCCTGCACCTGCTGGCTTCATCTCCATCAGGTCGCCTTTGCGTGGGCCTGTGATCTTTTCCACGACAGAGCCTGTGTACTCGTCATCCACGTCAATCGTGACTTCTTCGATTGGTTCGTTGCGGACGCCATCAATGTCTCTGTAAATCACCTGCGGACGCGAGATGGACAGCTCGAACCCTTCGCGGCGCATGTTTTCGATCAAAACACCCATTTGCAGTTCGCCACGGCCGGAAACCTCGAACGCATCACCACCAGGTGTGTCTGCGATCTTGATCGCCACGTTGACTTCGGCTTCCTTCATCAGACGGTCGCGGATCACGCGGGACTGGACCTTTTTGCCGTCCTTGCCAGCCAAGGGGCTATCATTGATGCCAAATGTCACTGTGATTGTCGGCGGATCAATCGGCTGCGCGGGAATCGCTTCGGTGACAGAAAGGTCACAGATCGTATCAGCAACTGTGGCTTTCGTCATACCGGCCAGCGTAACGATATCACCGGCTTCGGCTGCATCGATCGCAGTCTGTGACAAGCCACGAAACGCCAGTACTTTGGAGACGCGGAACTGTTCGATCTTTTTGCTTTCGCGTGACAAGGCCTGAACGGTTTCACCGGCTCTTAGCGTTCCGGATTCGACACGACCCGTCAGAATGCGGCCGATGAAAGGGTCCGCGGAAAGCGTTGTCGCCAACATGCGGAACGGCTCTGCCTTGTGGGCGATCTGTGCAGGGGCGGGGACATGTGCGATGATCTTGTCAAACAGTGCGTCAAGATTCTTGCGCGGGCCGTCCAACGTGTCGTCGCACCAGCCGGAACGACCAGAGGCGAACATCGTCGGGAAATCAAGTTGATCGTCACTGGCTTCCAATGCCGCGAAAAGGTCAAATACTGCATCCACGGCGCGGTCGGGTTCGCCGTCTGCCTTGTCGACCTTGTTCACAACAACGATCGGGCGCAGGCCAAGGGCCAAAGCCTTGGACGTTACGAATTTCGTTTGTGGCATCGCGCCTTCGGCAGCATCGACCAGCAAAACAACGCCGTCCACCATGGACAGGATCCGCTCCACTTCGCCACCAAAGTCGGCGTGCCCGGGGGTGTCGACGATGTTGATACGTGTGCCTTTCCATTCAACAGAAGTACACTTTGCAAGGATCGTGATACCGCGCTCGCGTTCGATGTCATTACTGTCCATCGCACGTTCGGTCGTGGTTTCGTTGTCGCGGTAGACACCGGATTGTTTGAGTAGTTCATCAACAAGTGTCGTCTTGCCGTGGTCAACGTGCGCGATAATCGCGATATTGCGGATATCCATAGGTTCAGCCTTTTGGGTAAGTTGCCGCGCGGATACCGTGCATGCGCAGCAAATGCTAGCCCTTATCGCGGGGCTTTCCAAATCTACCTTACGATAGTGTTGTCGCGGCTCCGGGGGCCGCGATCCCGGGATCAGGGGTCTACAAGGCCTTGTTCAGGTTTTCTTCGATCTTCTCGAGGAACCCGATTGTAGTCAGCCAACCCTGATCAGGGCCGACCAGCAATGCCAGATCCTTTGTCATAAATCCGCTTTCGACAGTCGCCACGATAACTTTTTCCAGCGTGTCGGCGAACTTCATCAGCTCCGCATTGTCATCCAGCTTGGCGCGGTGCTTGAGCCCGCCCGTCCACGCAAAAATTGACGCAATCGAGTTCGTCGAGGTTGCTTGCCCTGCCTCATGCTGCCGGAAGTGGCGGGTGACAGTGCCGTGGGCGGCCTCTGCCTCGACGATTTTACCATCGGGCGTCATTAGTTGTGATGTCATCAGGCCCAATGACCCAAAGCCTTGGGCGACAGTATCTGACTGCACATCACCGTCATAGTTGTTGCAGGCCCAGACGAATTTGCCAGACCATTTCATCGCCGACGCGACCATATCGTCAATCAGGCGGTGC
>CBDTYC010000196.1:0-5357 GCA_965364495.1 uncultured Yoonia sp.
GCAAACCTTCGAGTTTGAGTTTGTTCTAGCTCGCACGTTTGGCGTCCGAGTAACTAGCCGCGGCCTTGGTGTTTGCCGCCTCGCCATTCGGACTCACGGATTCGCGCAGAGCAGGCGTCGTCACCCGTAAGACCCGCCAAGGGCGTGCGTTGCCGACCGAAGGCGCCATGTCCATCGCGGCCCGCACCCGTTCCAGCACGTCTGGGTCACCCGGATCGGGTAGAAAGTGCCGAACATCGCGCCGCCAGCGCAAAACATCGCGCAAAGCGTCACGATGGTTCTGCGTCAGTTCCATTCAGGTTTGCACCCATTTGCCTGCTTGGCTCGGCAGGAACGCCTCGACAGACGCAGTTGCGACGACCGCCGTGTCGCCGGTCTCGGGATTGGGAATGTTCAGGCCGCCTTGAACAACACTGACCATCGCATTGCCTCGCGGCAGGCCGGATTTAAGGGCCTCCGGGTCGATCTTTTCGGGCTCTTGCACGGCCACAGTGACCTGGACGCGCATTTCGGTATGGGCCAAGTCGATGCTTTGAAAGATTGGCAGGGTGGAATGGCGGATTGCGTCTTCGATCGCGCGGCGCGCGGCCTTTTGGTAGTCCATTCCGTGCAGGTCGTTGCCCATTCCCATTTCAATGATCACACGCTGGTCCATCATGTGCGCTCCATCTCGAACGAGACATTGATCGCAACGTTGGCGATCACTGTGGGTTTGCCGTCCGGGCGGGGCACATCAAGGCCGCCGTGATGCACGGTGATCGTCGGCTGCCCGTAGGGGAAAATGTCCATCAGGCTGGCCGTATCAACCTGATCGGGCTGTTGAACGCCAACCTGGACGTCAATCAACATCGCCTCTTTCGGGAAGCCGAACAGCTCTGCCATATTGATAGAATTGTGCCACAAGGCATCCTGCAAACCGCGCCGCGCTGCTTGCGTATAGTCCTGGCGGCGCAGGCTGGTGCCCATGCCGAATTCGGTAAGGACGCGATGCTTGGCCATCCTAGAATTCCACCCCGATTTGCGCCTTGATGCCTGACCGGAACGGGTGTTTGACCAGCTCCATTTCGGTGACCAAATCGGCCAGTTCGATCAGGTCTTCATGGGCGTTGCGACCCGTCAGAACCACATGGGTCATTTCAGGTTTATGGTCGCGCAGGAATTCCACGACTTCGGCGGCGCTGACGTAGTCATAGCGGATCGCGATGTTGATTTCGTCCAGCAGAACCATGTGGTTGGTTTCGTCAAGGATCAACTCTTTGGCTTTGCCCCATGCGGCCTGTGCCATTTCGATATCGCGGGATTTGTCCTGCGTTTCCCAGGTAAAGCCTTCGCCCATTGTGTGAAACGCGCAGATGTCGGTGAACTTGGACAGGATCAAGTCCCGTTCGCCGGTGGACATGCCGCCCTTGATAAACTGCACAACAGCGCATTTCATATCGTGCGCGATGCAACGGAAAATCATCCCGAAAGCAGCCGAGGATTTGCCCTTGCCCTTGCCGGTATGGACGATCACCAGACCTTTTTTGTCGGTCTTGGTCGCCATGATCTTGTCGCGCGCGGCCTTCTTCTTGGCCATTTTCATCGCGTGGCGGTCGGTGTCTTCGGTCATGGTATCCTCCGGTCATGCTGCTTAAAGGTTTCATTAACCTTAGACGGGCACAACTGAACGCAGAAGATAATGGGTATATCGATGCGATATCAGTTGGCTGGGACTATACTTGTGGCAGCGTCATTGGCGGCATGCAATACCGCATCGCCAGGGTTTATGGGGGTTGATGTGCAAACGGTGACTGTCGGACCAAGCACATTTGATGTTCGCCGCAAGGGGGATCGGGTCGAGTTGATACGCACCAACCGTGAGGCCGTACTTTCGTTCAGAAGTATTGCGCCGCGCGCAGCAGAGGCGGTGATAACGGCGACTGGCTGCACGCCTGTGCCGGGCACCTGGTCGGGTGATCAAGCTGTCATGCGTGTGACGGTAGACTGTCCTTAAGTCAGCAAACCGGCAATCCGCGCGCGGGCGGAATTCGACTTTGGCTGCCAGAGATTGCGGTCAATCGCTTCTTGCAGGCGCTGGGCGATTTCTTTTAGCGCGGGCGCGTTTACATCGGCAATGAATGCGCGAGTGTCGTCGTCTTTGATGAAGGCTTCTTCGACCAGATCGAAATGGTGGTTACGTACCGCACCCGTGGTGGCTGCAAAGGCAAAGAGGTAGTCCACGGTCGCTGCAATTTCGAATGCACCTTTGTAGCCGTGGCGCTTGACCCCGTCGATCCACTTCGGGTTCACCACGCGCGCACGCACGACGCGCCCGATTTCATCGTCAAGTGTGCGAATGACTGGCCTTTCGGGGCGGGAATGGTCGTTGTGGTAGATCGGCCGGTCTTGGCCCTGCAATGTGCTGATCGCCGCGGCCGCCCCGCCTTCGAACTGGTAATAGTCGTCGCTGTCCAGAATGTCGTGTTCGCGGTTGTCCTGATTTTGAACGATGGCCTCTGCTTGGCTTAGTCGGGCTTCGAATGCGTCGCGGGCTTTGTGGCCTTGTGCGCCTTTGCCATAAGCAAAGCTGCCCCATTCCAGATAGGCCTCGGCAAAGTCGGACTTATCGGCCCAAATGCGTTCGTCGATCAGGGCCTGCAGGCCTGCGCCATAGGCACCGGGTTTGGAACCGAAAACGCGGGTTTGATCCTCGCCTGCATTTGTGCGGGCAGCAGCGGGGTTCAGGTCGGCGGGTTCGTCAAGCGCTTGCACAGCGCGTGACGCTGAATCGACCAAAGCGATAAGTTGCGGAAAGGCGTCTCGGAAGAAGCCGGAAATGCGCAAGGTTACATCGACACGGGGCCGCCCAAGAACAGACTGCGGCAAGACCTCGAACCCTGTTACGCGCCTGTTGGCGCTGTCCCATGTCGGTTTGACCCCCATCAGCGCAAGTGCCTGCGCAATATCATCGCCGCCGGTCCGCATGTTTGCAGTGCCCCATGCCGTCACCAGCATGCTGCGCGGCCAGTCGCCATGATCTTGCAGGTGTTTTTCGATCAGCAAATTTGCCGATTTCCACCCCAGCGCCCAAGCGGTGGGCGTCGGGACAGCACGGCTGTCGACCGAAAAAAAGTTGCGTCCCGTCGGCAATACGTCCAACCGCCCCCGCGTCGGCGCGCCTGACGGGCCGGGGGGAATGAATTTGCCAGCCAATCCGGCAAGCAGGGCAGCCCCCTCAGCAGGGCCGCAGGTCTGGATAACAGGCAGGATACGCTGTGCGATCTCTGCGGCAACCTCAGCGCTTTGCGGCCCGATCGCGGGTGTCAGGCCACTGACGATATGCTGGCTAAGGGCTTCGAGCCTTTCAACGGTATCACCATTGCTGCGCCAACGGGTTTCATCGGCAAGCAGGTCGGGTTTTTCCGCCGCCGGTGCTGCCAGATCACAGTCAAGCGGATCGATGCTTAGGCCAAGGTCGTTTGCCAGCGCACGTAGCAGAGACGCATTGCGCCCCTTGCCGTCGCCGCGCGGCACTCGCGCCAGTGCAATAGCAAGATCACGTTCTTGATCGCCGGTCGGCGACTGCCCGAATATATGCAGCCCGTCGCGAATCTGTGCCTCTTTGAGTTCGCAAAGATAGGCGTCCAGTTTGCCCAGATCGCCGTCGCTATCGCCGGTAAAGCCCGCGTCCTGACCTAGACCTGTCACTTCTGACAGCGACAGGATTTCGCGACGCAGATGCGTAATTCTGCGCGGATCAACGCCTGCGGCCTCGTAATATTCATCGACCAGCGCCTCGAGATCGCGCAAGGGTCCGTAGCTTTCAGCGCGGGTCAGTGGTGGCGTCAAATGGTCGATGATCACCGCAGAAGCGCGGCGCTTGGCTTGGGTACCTTCGCCAGGGTCGTTGACGATGAAGGGGTAAAGATGCGGAGTCGGGCCAAAAACGGCCTCGGGCAAGCAGGTTTCCGACAACGCGACCGCTTTGCCGGGAAGCCATTCAAGATTGCCGTGTTTGCCCATGTGCACGATTGCATCTGCAGCCCAGTGATGGCGCAGCCAGAAATAGAAGGCCAGATAGTTGTGGGGCGGCACAAGATCGGGAGAGTGATAAGTCTCGGTCGGGTTGATGTTATAGCCGCGCGCGGGTTGCAGGCCGACGACGGCGTTGCCGAAGCGGTGGATACTCAGAGCGAACCCTGATTGCGGGGCGTCTGCCGGAGCCTCTGGCAGAAGTTTATTCGGGAAAAAGAAGGGGTCTTGTTCCGGTGTTCCCCAGCGAGTGGCAATCTGCTCTTTGACGTCCCAAGGCAGCGCGTTGAAATGCTTGTTGTAAAGGTCGAGGGGCAGGAATTCGCCCCCCTCTTTGTCGGCGCGGTCTGTGAGCCAGTTTGTGGGCCCTGCCATCATTTGCGCCATCAGGGCGGCGCTATCGTCGGGCGGTGTCACTGCGTGTCCACTGTTCCGCAACAGGTTGAGCACATGTACCGTGGCCGCAGGTGTGTCGAGGCCAACACCATTGGCCAACCGCCCGTCCTTGTTGGGATAGTTGGCAAGGACAAGTGCCGTCTTTTTGTCCTCGGGTTTCGTGTTTCGTAGCTTGGCCCAGCCTTTGACAAGCTGGGTGACGAAGTCCACACGGTCGCCGCGCGCCTGATAGGTGGCTATCGGGCATTCGGTTGCTGCGTCAAAAAAGGCTTCGCCTTTGAAACTGACAGCGCGGGACAAGATGCGCCCGTCGACCTCTGGCAGGGCGACATTCATGGCGATGTCGCGTGCCGTCAGCCCGTGCAGACCGTCGGCCCACGTGGTTTCGCTTGCCCCTGACAGGATGACCTGGAAAACGGGCGCGTCATTGTTGAGCAGGGGGTTGGCGGGGCTGTCGTCGCCATCGTGCGGGCTGCCGACTGCGAAGGCGGTACAGTTCAGGATCACGTCGGGCGGGGCGCTGGCAAACAGGTGGTCCAATGTCGCCGTGCTGACGGGGTCCTTGAGGCTGGCCACAAAGATTGGCAACGGGTTGAGGCCCGCGCGCATAAGACTTCGCACCATCCGGTTGATCGGATTCAGCCCACCACCTTGGACCAATGCACGGTAAAAAATGATCGGGACGATCGGGGCGTTTTCGGTCCAGTCCGCTTGCGCTGCTGAGAGGTCGGCGATCCCTGCGCCGGGCCAGTAGACACCTGCACGCAAAAGCGGACTCGGGGCTGCGGGTTTGTCGCCACCGTCAAGCATCGCCTTGGCATAGTCCAGCAAATTGGCGCTGTTTTGTGGCCCTCCTTCAACCAGATATGACCAGAGCGTGTCGTAGTCTTCTCCGCTTACGGTTGAGAGTTCGCGCAGTTCCTGGTCGGGTTTGTCATCGCCGGGCAGGG
>CBDTYC010000197.1:0-5344 GCA_965364495.1 uncultured Yoonia sp.
GGTACGGTTTTCATAGCCCCAAGCCACACTTGTGGGTGCATGGGTGCCCGGTAGCAGACGGCGATAGGAGTTCTCGTGCGGTGCAAATGTGATGGTGTTTTCCTGCATGGTCTCTAGCAGACCCGCGACGGCGTGCATCATCAGCGGCGTTCCGTCTTCGCCGCCATTGTCAAACATGTTGACCCCGTTTTCATCTACGAGGCTGAAATGCACGTGAAATCCGCTGCCAGAGCGATCACCATAGGGCTTGGCCATAAAGGTCGCAGCCAGCCCGTGTTTGCGGGCGATGCCCCGCACCAGACGCTTGAAAAGAACTGCGTCGTCAGCGGCCTGCAATGGATCAGCAACATGCATCATGTTGATTTCAAACTGTCCGGCGCCGTTTTCGGAAATGGCCGCATCCGCGGGGATGCCCTGCTCTTGGCAGGCTTGGTAAACATCGTTCAGGAAGCTGTCAAAATGCTGTAATTCATCCAAGGAAAGCGCCCCGTCGGAATCAAGCCGCTTGCCGGTTACAGGTGAACGCGGCGGCTGTGGCCGCTCTTCGCTGGGGTCACAAAGATAGAATTCAAGCTCGGTCGCCACAACAGGCGTCAGGCCCAGCGCTTTGTAGCGGTCCACGATGTTGGCCAACGCATGACGCGGGTCGCCCAGAAACGCAGCGCCGTCATCCGTATGCATCCAGAACATCGCCAATGCAGACGGCTGGCTGGTCCAATTGACCAATACAAGCGGCCGTCCAGTGTATTCGCAAATACCGTCGGAGTCGCCGGTTTCAAAGACAAGTTCGTTGTTCTCGATGTCTTCACCCCAGACATCCATGCTCAGGATCGAAAGCGGCATCCGAAGCCCGTCATCAAGCAGCGATTTGGCTTTCTCGATCGGAAGCCGTTTGCCGCGCATTGTCCCGTTCAGATCGCAGACGCAGACAAACACAGACTCGATTTCTGGGTGGTCCTGCAGCCAGTTCTTGATGTTCGTCGCAACAGGTGCATTCGGTTCATGTTGCGCTGCCATTTCGCGATCCCCTAAAATCCATTCATTGATGCTTCGTCCAGCACCACGACGAAGCACCAAAGAGGCACATCTACAGGTTTTGAACGGCGTATCTCATCTAGCCTGCAAAATCGCCGCCGACCAGCAGGAAATATGCGCGCAAAGATGGACAACGCCCGCGAAATACTCACATATACGATGCTACAACGATGGTTGAACCGGTTCCCAATCACGCCTGAGGCACCGCAAACCCATCAAACTCTGGCGCTAGGAAAGCATCATGAAGTTCCGTTTCCCCATATTCATCATCGACGAGGACTTCCGGTCCGATAACAACTCGGGCGTCGGTATTCGCGCAATGGCACAAGCTATCGAGAACGAAGGTGTCGAGGTCGTGGGGGTCACCAACTACGGCGACCTGTCCCAGTTCGCACAACAACAATCGCGGGCCAGCGCCTTTCTTTTGTCAATCGATGACGAGGAATTCAGCTCTGGTCCGGACCTTGATCCTGTCGTTGTGAATTTGCGCGCTTTCATCGAAGAAGTGCGCTGGAAAAACGAAGACGTGCCGATCTTCATCTACGGCGAAACAAAAACTGCCCGACACCTGCCCAATGATATTCTGCGCGAATTGCACGGCTTCATTCACATGTTCGAGGACACGCCAGAATTCGTGGCACGCCACATCATCCGCGAGGCCAAGACCTATCTGGAGGGTATCCAGCCGCCGTTCTTCAAGGCGCTGCTCGATTACGCCGATGATGGATCCTATTCGTGGCACTGTCCCGGCCATTCAGGCGGTGTCGCCTTCCTCAAAAGTCCGATCGGACAGATGTATCACCAGTTCTATGGTGAAAACATGCTGCGCGCCGACGTCTGCAACTCTGTCGAGGAGTTGGGCCAGTTGCTGGATCATAACGGTGCCATTGGCGCCTCAGAGCGGAACGCCGCGCGTATCTTCAATGCCGATCACTGTTTCTTTGTCACCAACGGCACCAGCACCAGCAACAAGATGGTCTGGCACCACACCGTCGCCCCCGGCGACGTGGTGGTTGTTGACCGCAATTGCCACAAATCGATTTTGCACAGCATCATCATGACTGGTGCAATCCCGATTTTCCTTAAGCCAACACGCAACCACTTTGGGATTATCGGCCCGATCCAGCGGTCTGAATTCGATATCGAGACGATCAAGGAAAAGATCCGCGCCAACCCGCTGCTTGCACATATTGATGCCGACACAGTCAAACCGCGCATCATGACGCTGACGCAGTCCACTTATGATGGCGTGCTTTATAACACCGAGACAATCAAAGACGTTCTGGACGGCTATATTGAAAACCTGCATTTCGACGAGGCATGGTTGCCGCACGCTTCGTTCCATCCGTTCTACGGGAAGTTCCATTCAATGGGCCGCAGTCGCGAACGCCCGCGGCATTCCGTGACCTATGCTACCCAATCTATCCACAAGCTTCTCGCTGGTATCAGTCAGGCCAGCCATGTGCTGGTTCAGGATTCACAAGACACAAAGCTGGATCGCCACCTCTTTAACGAAGCTTATCTGATGCACACCAGCACCAGCCCCCAATATAGCATTATCGCCAGCTGTGATGTGGCCGCTGCGATGATGGAACCCCCGGGCGGTACCGCTCTTGTCGAGGAAAGCATCGCAGAAGCGCTCGATTTCCGGCGTGCGATGCGGCAGGTCGATGAAGAATTCGGCGATGATGACTGGTGGTTCAAAGTATGGGGCCCTGAAGCCCTTGAGGAAGAAGGGATCGGGCGCGCCAAAGACTGGGTTCTCAAGCGGACCGACGAGGACGGTGTGCAAGCATCCGACGGCGAAGATTCCTGGCATGGCTTCGGCGATATGGCGCCCGGCTTCAACATGCTTGATCCGATCAAGGCCACTATCATCACACCCGGCCTGAACCTTGACGGGCGTTTCGAAGACTCTGGCATCCCTGCTTCGATTGTCACGAAATACCTTGTCGAACACGGTGTCGTCGTTGAAAAAACCGGCCTTTACAGCTTCTTCATCATGTTCACCATCGGCATTACCAAAGGCCGCTGGAACACGCTGCTGGCCGCTTTGCAGCAGTTCAAGGATGATTACGGCAAGAACCAGCCAATGTGGCGCACGATGCCGGAATTCTGCGCCAAGTATCCGCGCTATGAACAGATGGGCCTGCGCGATCTGTGTGACCATGTTCACACGCTTTATGCCAAGTATGATGTGGCCATCCTGTCGACGGATATGTACCTCAGCGACTTGATGCCAGCGATGACGCCAACTGATGCGTTTTCGCATATCGCACAGCGCACGACGCAACGCGTGCCGATTGACGACCTAGAGGGGCGGATCACAACCAGCCTTGTTACACCCTACCCTCCCGGCATTCCGCTGCTTATTCCCGGTGAGGTTTTCAACAAGAAGATCGTCGAGTACCTGAAATTCAACCGCGAGTTTGCAAGCAAATGCCCCGGCTTTGAAACAGATATTCACGGGTTGGTTCAGATCACCGATGAAGAAGGCAAAATCGAATACTTTGCAGATTGCGTCGCTGACGCGACCTGAGTTCCGAGGCGCAGTTTGGATGCGCCTTGCACCGCCACCGTACAAAAGAAAAAGGCGCCTGCTTTCGCTGGCGCCTTTCCCTTCACTTGGCCCTCGCACCATATGCGCGAACAGAGTGTGCAGGGCCGGTGATGCTTACTCGCCCCCTCCCAATTGGTGCACGTAAGCAGTGACAGCATTGATCTCTGCTTCAGTCAGGCGCTCGCCCCAAGGGGGCATCACACCAAAGCGGGCGTAGCGTACGGTTTGCTCTAGGCTTTCAGTGTCACCACCATAAAGCCAGATCGCGTCTGTCAGGTTTGGCGCGCCAAGATCATAATTGCCCATGCCATCGTCGCCATGGCAGGCCGCACAATTATTCAAGAACAACTCTGTCCCTGCTCCGGCAAGGTCGGCATCATGTTCTTGACTGGATATCTGGCGCACATACTGGACGACTTGATCAACCTCGTCGTTGCTCAAGATATCATCGTAAGCGGTCATCTCGGAATAACGTGCATCCCAGTCCTCTTCGTTACGGATACCGTGGCGCACGGTATATGCGATATTTTCGAAATCACCGCCCCACAGCCAGTCGTCGTCCAGCAAGTTGGGATAGCCCACCGCGCCCGCCGCACCGGACCCGTGGCACTGCGAACAGTTGTTACGGAACACGGCACCACCGGCAGAAGTCGCAAAACGGGCTAGTTCCTCGTTCTCCAACAGCGTGTTCAGATCGGCAGACGCAAGCTGCGCTGAAATCTCGGCATTGGCATCTTCAAAGCGCGCGATTTCCTGCGCGACCTCGCCGCGTGTAGAATAGCCCAACAGACCCGTCGTCGCACCGCTGATCATCGGCCATGCGGGGTAGGCGATAGAGTAACCGACGCACAAGATGATGGTGATGTAAAAGCACCAAAGCCACCAGCGCGGCAGAGGGTTGTTCAGCTCTTTGATCCCGTCCCAGGTGTGGCCGGTTGTGTCAGTGCCAGTGACGTCATCGATCTCTTTTTTGTCATTGCTGCTCATGATTGCAGCTCCTCGTTCTTGGACGATGCCTGCGCTTTCTTGCGCGCAGGGTGATCCTCGTTGCGGAATGGGATACTGGCGGTTTCATCGTGAACTGCGCGGCTGCCGGGGCGGAAAGCCCAGACAATGACGCCCAGAAAGAAGATGAACATCGCCAAAAGCACCCAGCTATCTGCGATTTCGCGAAGTAGGGAATATGTGTCCATGGGTCAGCCCTCCTAGCGGCTTGCGTCAGGCGTGAAAGTCGAGAAATCGACAGTCGTGCCCAGCATTTGCAGGTAAGCGATCAGGGCATCCATCTCGGATACACCGGGTGCATTGTCAAAGTTGCGAATTTGCGCGCCCGGATACCGCTCAAGCAGATCATCATAGGCGTCCGTGTCTGGGTCGGCTTGCGCCAACACGTCCGATGCCGCGACTTCGATCATTTCTTCGGTATATGGCACACCCACAAAACGGTGGGTCGAGACCAGATCAGCCGTGTGCTGCGCATTTACATTTGTATCGAGCAGGTAGGCATAGCCCGGCATGATCGATTCCGGCACAACCGAGCGTGGCGCAATCAAATGATCAAGATGCCATGCATCCGAGTACTTGCCGCCCACACGGGCCAGATCCGGCCCCGTCCGTTTGGAGCCCCACTGGTGCGGGTGGTCGTACATCGATTCCGCTGCCAGTGAGTAGTGACCATAGCGTTCGACCTCGTCGCGCATCGGACGTATCATCTGGCTGTGGCACGTATAGCACCCTTCGCGGATGTAG
>CBDTYC010000198.1:0-5322 GCA_965364495.1 uncultured Yoonia sp.
TTTCCGCTTGTGTGGCGTTGGCAAGGTCGAACTTGTCCAGTTTCTTTCCTGCAAGACTGGTCAGGCGGGCTTCGAATGTTTGGCCACGCGCGGACTGCAACAGGGCTTTGACGGTCCAGTATTCCTGATTGCGGAATGCCTCGATTTCCATTTCTCGCTCGACGATGATCCGCAAACAGACGGACTGCACGCGGCCCGCGGATTTCGCACCCGGCAACTTGCGCCACAAAACAGGGGAAAGGTTAAATCCAACCAGATAGTCCAATGCGCGGCGGGCAAGGTATGCCTCGACCAGTGGTTGATCGACCTGGCGGGGATTTGCCATTGCGTCCGTAACTGCGGATTTGGTGATGGCATTGAAGACCACGCGACTGATTGGTGTGTCTTTTTTGATCGCCTTTTTGGCCAGCAATGCCTCTGTCAGATGCCATGAAATGGCTTCGCCTTCGCGGTCGGGGTCGGTTGCGAGGATCAGTTCATTGTCATCTTTGAGCGCGTCAACAATCGCCTTGATATGCTTTTTGCTATCCGACGCGATTTCCCATTTCATGTCGAAATCTTCGTCGGGCAGGACGGATCCATCCTTTGGCGGCAGGTCGCGCACATGCCCGTAAGAGGCTAGAACAGTGTAGTCACTCCCCAGGTAGCCGTTTATTTTCTTGGCCTTAGCGGGGGATTCGACAACAACGACAGGCATGGGAATCCTTCACAAAAATAAAACGTCCATAAGACGGGCAAGATGTGGCGTCTGTCGTCCGAATGTCAATGCGGGGAAAAATCTTTGCAAAAGTTTGGGTGGATTCTAGTTGATGCGCGACAGTAGGCCACCGGCCTGACGCAAAATCTTGCCGTCCAGTTCCAGATCAATCAAGACAGGCGCAATTTCGGATGCCTGCGCGCGAATATCGCGGGCAAGCTGATCTTCGGCGATCGGAGAAGGGCCAAGCCTTGCGAGGATTTCACTGTGAAGTGCTGCGTTTTCGCGCAAGCTTGGTTTTTTCACAACATCCGCTTTGGTGGTTTCGGGGGCTACACGACCGTCAGACGTGGCAATCGCCTCTATCACGTCACTGGCGCCCCGCACCAAGGTGGCGCCATCGCGGATCAGCATATTGCATCCCCAAGCACGCGCATCAAACGGATGCCCCGGCACCGCCAAGACATCGCGCCCCTGATCAAGCGCATTGCGTGCAGTGATCAGGCTGCCGGATTTGGCGGCGGCTTCGACAACGACAACCGCTTGTGCCAGCCCTGAAATGATTCGATTGCGGGCCGGAAAATGGCGCGCCTGTGGTTGCAGGCCCATCGGCATCTCGGACAGGCGTAACCCTGATTTTGCAATGTCATCCGCCAGTTTGCCGTTCTCGGCTGGATAAATGACGTCAACACCCCCTGCTTGTACGGCAATTGTCCCACCCGCGAGTGCGCCAACGTGGGCCGCCGCATCTATGCCGCGCGCCAGTCCAGAGACGACAGCGATACCCTGTGCGGTCAATTCTTCGGCCAGCTTCTTTGCCATGCGCGTTCCAAGCGAGGACGCATTGCGCGCCCCCACCAAGGCGACCATCGGGCGCTTTAGCAAGGCAAGAGAACCGATTGCCCAAAGAAATGGCGGCGCATCACTTATATCGCACAGCGATGGCGGATAATCCGCACTGCCTTCCATGATAAGTTGGGCGCCTGCCCTATGCCCCGCGTCCAGTTCGGCATGCACGCGCGCGATCGGGTAGAGTTCATAATCCGCCACGCCCGACGCTTTTGCGATGTGGGGCAGAGCATCAAGTGCGGCGGAGGCCGAGACATGTTCGGCAATCAGCCGCCGGTAAGTCGCAATTCCAACTTTGCGAGAGCGCAATAGGCGAAGCCGGTCAACCGTATCCTCTTTCGTGGTGGGTAGATGTGGGGGGTGATCGAAAGAGTAGTGTAGGTCAGCCATCCGTCAGCTCCGCCATATTGCCAGACGAGTGTTAGCCGCAGAGGGTTAATGACTAGTGAATCGCAGTAGAATTTTGCACGTGTTGCGTGTGCGCTGTTACTTGGCCGCTGCACCACCCACCGTCAGGCCACCAATCATGAGACTGGGCTGGCCCACACCCACCGGCACCCACTGGCCCGCTTTGCCGCAATTGCCGATACCCGGATCAAGCGCCAAGTCGTTGCCGATTCCGCGGATTTTCTTGAGTGCGGTCGCACCGTCACCAATCAAAGTCGCCCCTTTTACCGGAGCGCCCACAACACCATTCCTGACGCGATAGGCTTCGGTGCAAGAGAATACAAACTTGCCATTGGTTATATCTACCTGCCCACCGCCAAATCCGACGGCATAGATGCCATCCTTCAGTTCTGCGACCAGCGCTTCGGGCGGGGTATCACCCGCCAGCATATAGGTGTTCGTCATGCGCGGCATCGGCGCATGGGCATAGCTTTCGCGGCGGCCGTTGCCTGTCGGGGCGACCCCCATCAGCCGCGCATTCTGGCGATCCTGCATGTATCCGACCAATACCCCATCTTCGATCAGGGTATTTTTAGCGCTGGGTGTGCCTTCGTCATCCACGGTGATCGATCCACGACGATCGGGGATTGTCCCGTCATCAAGGACCGTCACGCCTTTGGCGGCAATCTGTTGACCCATGAGCCCGGCAAAAGCACTCGAACCTTTGCGGTTGAAATCACCCTCCAGACCGTGACCAATCGCTTCGTGAAGCAAAATACCGGGCCAGCCGGGTCCAAGGACCACATCCATCACGCCAGCAGGGGCTGGTTCGGCGTCAAGATTAACCAGCGCGATACGCAAAGCTTCGCGTGTGACCGGTTCCCAGTTGTCGCGGCCAATCAACCCGATCAATCCCGCACGGCCGCCGCCACCCATTCCGCCACTTTCGCGTTTGCCGTTTTCCTCGACAATCACGCTGATGTTCAGGCGCGACATAGGACGGGTATCGGTAACCAGCGTCCCTTCGGGGCGCAGAATCAGGACCTCCTGATGCGAAGCCGCGATTGTGGCCGAGACCTGAACAACGCGCGGGTCCAGTGCGCGCGCGAAAGCGTCTATCTCGCGCAACAGATCAATTTTGGCGGGAAATGTTGCCTGCAACATTGGATCTTCGTCCGAATACAGCTTGCGGTTTGTCCCTGCTGGTGCGGCCGACATTGTGCCGCCACCATCACCAACAGCAAGGCGCGTGGTCGCAACGGCACGTCTTAGCGCGTGTTCGTCAATCGTCGTCGAATGGGCGTATCCGGCAGTTTCGCCGCGCACAGCACGCAGACCAAACCCTTCGGAGGCGTCAAAACTTGCGGTTTTGATACGACCATCATCAAAGGAAATCACCTCGGATTTGCGGCGCTCTAAAAACAGTTCCCCGTCGTCGGCACCTGCTGTAGCCTCTTGAAGAAGTGCAAGGGCGGTGTCCTGATCAAGATTGGTCTCGAACGGGCGGAACGGATCTGTGGACATGCGTTTTTCCTTGAGAGAAGCAAAATTATCGGCAAAAGCGTCCGTTTGACGCAATAGCAGTTCTTGAGTTGTGCATCAGGATATGGGACACGGTCCCTCGAATACAATGGGATTCCGCCCGCAGCCCGTGTGGAATGGCCTAGGAGACGCGCGATAAAGCGCCACGAAGATAGGGTAAGATATGCGTTTGAACACCTTTGCGACCTCACTTTGGACCACTGCTGGTCTTGTTATGGCCGGATCATCTGCGATTGCGCAGCAAGTGAATCAGGACCTCGAGATTGTCGGCAAGCCCGTCAATGGCGCCATGGGCTTTCAGCCAGCGGCGACAGAACTCGCGCGTGATGTGCATTGGCTGGACAACTTGTTGCTGGTTATCATCACGATCATCACGCTCTTTGTGACCGGTTTGCTGGCTTGGGTGATTATCCGCTACAACCACAAAAAGCAGCCTGTTCCGGCGACATTCACCCACAACTCGCCGCTCGAGGTTGCATGGACTGTTGTGCCGGTCGTGATTCTTGTCTTTATCGGCGCGTTCTCGTTGCCTGTTTTGTTCAAGCAGCAGGAAATCCCCGAAGCTGATATCACGATCAAGGTCACTGGCTACCAGTGGTTCTGGGGTTACGAATACGTTGACCACGGTTTCCAGTTCGAAAGCTACATGTTGGCCCGCGAAGAGCTGGAAGACTATGGCTATAGCCAAGATGAATATCTCTTGGCGACTGACACTGCGGTTGTTGTGCCTGTTGGCGCAACTGTTGTGATGCAGGTGACTGGCGCGGATGTGATCCACTCTTGGACAATTCCGGCATTTGGTGTGAAGCAGGACGCCGTTCCGGGTCGTTTGGCCGAACTCTGGTTCGCGGCAGAACGTGAAGGCATTTACTTTGGCCAGTGTTCAGAGCTTTGCGGCAAAGATCACGCCTATATGCCGATCACCGTAAAAGTTGTCAGCCAAGAGACATATGACGCTTGGTTGGCAGAGGCCGCCGGCACGTCCTAAGATTGTTAGGGTGGGCTTCGGTCCACCTTGCCACACCACCAGCCGATTTTCGTAAGGTCAGCCATGAGCGATTTTAGCGCCACAGACAGAACCTATGAAGCCAACATGGGCGATTATTTCGCCCTGTTGAAGCCGCGCGTGATGTCGTTGGTTGTGTTCACAGGACTTGTCGGACTGCTGGTATCGCCTGTGCCTGTCCACCCGTTCATCGGATTTGTTGCGATATTATGTATTGCAGTGGGTGCCGGGGCCTCTGGCGCACTGAATATGTGGTGGGATGCCGACATCGATGCACGGATGAAGCGCACGGCAGGTCGTCCGATTCCGTCAGGACGCGTTCAACCGGGCGAGGCGCTGGGCATCGGATTAGCATTGTCCGGCTTTGCAGTCATATTGCTTGCACTCGCCACGAATTTTCTTGCGGCTTTCCTGCTGTTCTTCACGATCTTCTTTTACGCCGTTGTCTATTCGATGTGGCTGAAGCGGGCGACGCCGCAAAATATTGTTATTGGTGGGGCGGCGGGTGCCTTTCCTCCGATGATCGGTTGGGCTGTTGCAACTGGAAGCGTCAGCATTGAAAGCGTGTTGATGTTTGCCTTGATCTTTATGTGGACACCGCCGCACTTCTGGGCGCTGGCGCTGTTTGTGAAGTCTGACTATGGCAACGCCGGTGTGCCGATGCTGACCGAAACACACGGTCGCGACGCGACGCGCAAGCATGTGATTATCTATACTTTGTTGCTTGTTCCCGTGGCGCTCGGCCTTGGTTTTACGTCCATCGGCGGACCGGGTTATCTGGCTGTCGCGGTTGTAATGAACGCATGGTTCCTCAAAGGTGCCTATGACATCTGGCAGCGGA
>CBDTYC010000199.1:0-5268 GCA_965364495.1 uncultured Yoonia sp.
CGGGCATCGCCCTTGATAATCGTTTCCGAAGATATGTCCAAACCGCGCGGGATCATATTGCCGTCGATCAACGCGTGATCAGCTGTCTGACCCAATCCGGCAATCGCGCGGACCATCGCGATATGGGACGCGCGCAGAATATTGTGTTCGTCGATCTCGGCCACGGTCGCCTCGGCCAGTGAAACATCCGCGACCAACATGATCTGGTCATAAAGCATGTCGCGGCGTTTCGCGGTCAGCTTTTTGCTATCGTTCAGTCCGTCCGGAATGTTGTGCGGGTCAAGGATGACAGCTGCGGCGCACACCGGACCCGCCAACGGGCCGCGGCCAACTTCGTCCACACCTGCAATACATGCAAAACCGCGTTGAAGCGCAGCTGTCTCGAAACTGAAATCGGGTTTGGCCATGGGTTTAGTGACCAGATGCTGTCGATCACTGCAAGATAAAAAGGGGCAGAAAGCCATGTCCGTACTTTCTGCCCCGTCAGGGGTTTGCCTTTTGACGCACTATGCAGCGCCTTTCAGGGGCAAACGCCCTAGGTGGCGCGGCGACCGGGGCAAGCAGCCGCGCTTCTTCACGGCGTTTTTAACGGCGTGTTGACTGGTAGCCCTGCTCGCGCAGGCAAAGGGGATCAAAACCACGACGCGGGCCATCGGATGTGTAGAGGCGTACAGCACAGCGATCGGGCAAACGGTTCACACGGGCATAGTTCCGTTCAAGACAGCGCTGAACGAACATGCGCTGGGTGCCAAAGCGGGTCTCTACGTTGCGGAGGCATTCGCGTGGCAGATCACGATTGCGCGCATGGCCACGTTGACGCGGGCGGTTCAGGTCGGCCCAGCTATTATTGCGATTACTCCGGTCATGCACCGTCTGGGTCTGTTGGGACCGACGGTCGCTGCGTTTGTTGTTGTCGATGACGGCACCAATTGCAGCAATCGCTGCGATACCGAATATGAGTTTTCCAACATCGTCACGGTTCATCCCTTGGGCTTGCACGGGGGCCGCGCTAGCAAGGGTAAGTGACAGGGCGGTTATTCCTGCGATCAGAGGCTTATACATGGGCTTGTCCTTTCAGTTCAGGTGCCGTCGTGGTGGCGATGGGATGAACTTGGGGGCATGCCGCGATGCCAGACAATAACGGGGGATGGTTATGCGATTGCCATCGCGATAACATGGGGCGTTATTGAATATCATGCGGGCTTTGGATCAGGTGAGCATATGAAACATCTTTCTTTCTCACTCTGCCTGCTGATGATGGGCACAACGGCTGCACAAGCAGCCTGCTACGCCGATTATAAGGCCAAGCAGGACAATCCCCTGCGCCTTCATTATGGCGTCGCAGAAGTCAGGGATGACTGCACCGTTGCGTCCGCTGAACGTCAGTTGAACGGTCGACTTGGCGATAATGGCTGGCAGTTGTTGAATGTTCTGGGCGTCTTTGACGATGCGGGACTAGATGAAAGAAAGGATAGCGCAGGTGAATACTTCCTCCGCTTCTGAAGCGCGTGAAATTGGCAGCCGTATCGTCGTGATGGGAATCGCGGCCATTGTCGCGATCTTGGCAATTGCGGCCATTCTGCTTTTTGTGAATTTGCCTGACGCAAACGCATTCAATATGCGGGTCGAACAGTTGTTCGTCGAAAACGACAATCTGACCAGCAACGCCGAGATCAAATTGCTCGAGATTCTTGCGGGGTCCGGCACGGCATTCTCGGATACGCTGGCGTCTTACCGATTTGTCATTTTCGTGTTGCTGATTTTCGCGACTGCACTTCTTGTCGCAGCGGTCGCCTTTTTGGTGATGTTGATCGCAATGAATCGCCGGATGGGCCGGATTGAAAGGCAAGGAATCGAAGTGAACTCGCTTACGATCAGCCGCGATGAAAAGGCCGTCTATCTGAACGACTTTGAATTCAAACTGACCGATGCCGCGATTGAAACGTTATCTGTGCTGGCAGAGGCGCGCATGGACGACGAAGTACTGACAGGCGCCGAGATCGAAGGCGTCATTTCGGGTCGCGATGCATCCGAGTGCGACGAGGCCGCAGGCGCGACGCGCATCAAACGTCTGCGCGATACGCTTGGCAACCAGATGATGAGCGAACTTCTGGTAAAGAACATCGCCAGAAAAGGTTATGTGCTGGCGATCGACAAGACCGTTATCCGGATGATCTAGCGGTCGCTTTTCACCGAGAGCGTGAAAATCTGGTAAATCGAGGTGATTTCGAGTCCCGTCCACTGATTTTGACGTAACGTCAAAACCAGTGCTGCCTAAACTTTTGGCAAAATCCGCACTTTTCGGTGAAATTTGCCACAATTTCTTCATATTATGTTTTATATGTCGTTCCCGTAATGAGTTGAATTTGGGTAACGGTTCTTTCCTAGCTGCGCGCAGCGGGTCACATCGCGTTGCGCGCAGCCAGGAAAGATAAAACGATGAAAAGACCGGGTAGCATTGCTTTTGGCATGCAAGTCCTTGCCGCAAGTGTGGCTTTTTCTACGGCGACAATAGCACAAGAAGTGATGCTGAAGTCCCCTGATGGCACAGTGACCATTACGGGTACATTTGTCGATTTTCGCGACGAGTCCTACATCATTAGCACTGAACATGGCGAAATGCGTGTTGGTATGGATCGCGTTGATTGCTTTGGCGAAGCATGCCCGCGTCTAGATCGTGTCGCCAGCATCGAAATCGGGGGCTCTGATACTGTCGGGCTTGGTTTAATGCCCGTAATCCTTGAGGGTTACGCGGGCGCACTTGATGCATCATTAGATTTGCGCGCAACGGCTGCTGCAAGCCACGTCACTGCAGAACTGATCGGCGATCAAGGCTTCGGCGAAGAAGTCGGCAACATTCGGGTGTCATCGACGACCTCCGGCGACGGATTTTCAAAGCTGCTTGCGAACGAAATCGAGATTAGCATGGCGTCGCGCCGGATCCACCCCGATGAAGCACGCGCACTTCGCGGTGACGGAGCAGGCAACATGATCAGCCCGTCTCAGGAACATATCGTCGCGATCGACAGCCTAATCCTGATCACCAACCCTGCCAATCCAGTCAAAAGCCTGACCACAGAGCAGGTTCGCCAGATTTATGCGGGCCAGATTACCAACTGGTCCCAAGTCGGTGGCACGGACCTTGCGATCACTGTCGTCAGCCTTCCTGACGGGTCGGGTACAAAATCCGTCTTTGAGGATCGGATTTTCGGCACTGCCTCCGCTACGCTTGGCGCTGTGTTGGTCACCGTCGATACAAACGAACAGGCATCTGACTTCGTCAATGAGAACGAAGGGGCCTTGGCCTATGTCAGCTATGCGTTCCAGCGGGGCGCGCATGCGCTTAGCCTCGTCAATGAATGTGGAATCGCAATGGTTCCGGATGCGTTCTCTGCGCGGACAGAAGAGTATGCATTACAGCGTCGCCTTTACATGTATTCGCGCGAGGACACGATCAGTGATGGATCGCGGGCATTTCTAGAATTTGCGACATCCCCGGATGCTGACGGTCTGATTGGCACAGCAGGTTTCATCGGTTTTGCCGTTGATCGCCAACCGCAACCGCTTGATGGTGCGCGGGCGCGCGCACTGCTTGATCCGAAGGCAGGCAGATATGAAGCCGGATATATGCGCAAAATGCTGGGGCATATGCTTGACTATGATCGGCTGTCGACGACATTCCGCTTCCGCTCTGGCTCATCCCGCCTTGATGCGCGGGGCAGCATCGACAAGGCGCGCCTGATCCGGTTTCTGGCCGGTCAACCGGAAGGAACAGAAGTCCTATTGGTCGGTTTTACGGATACAGTCGGTCCGTTCGACGGCAACCTGAACCTGTCCAGCCAACGCGCACAGATCGTTGCAAATGAAATCCTCGCGGCAGTTGGCGATCAGCCAATCAACTTTTCCATCAATTCGGTCGGTTATGGGGAACTGGCACCAACAGCTTGCAACGAAACAGACGAGGGCCGTCGCATCAATCGCCGCGTCGAAGTCTGGATCAAGACGCCTAGCTAGGCCCGTTAGACGGGGCAACGACATCTAAGGGCGCGGGATCACTCCTGCACCCTTTGTGCATTAGCGACGCCGTAGCGTTTCACCCGCAGAAAGCGTTGGACTAAGTTCAATAGTCGGTCCGTCAGCCACCTCGTCACCGCGGTTTAATGCGGCAACAATCTGGGCCGCCTTCACGCCGATCTCGCGGCGGCATGCATCCATGGTCGCAAGCTGTTGCGGCAAGCCGTCCAATAGCTCGACGCCGTTGAATGCGGCGATCCCGATCTTTCCAGGAATATCTATTCCCTGCTCAAGCAGGTAAAGCAGTCCGCCCGCACCAATCATGTCGTTGGAATAATATAGAAAATCCAGATCCGGCGTGCGCTCGATCATCTTTGCCGTCATCTCGCGGCCTTTGGCCAGTGCGGACCCACCAGAGTAAAATTCCTGATCCGCAATCTCGATACCAGCTTTCGCGAGGGTGCGTGTGAATCCCTCGAACCGCTTGCGGGCACGGTGGTCCAGCGGCATCTTTGTGCCCATGAAACCGATCCGCTTGTAGCCTGCAGCGATGATTTCTTCGGCCATTTTGCGGCCTGCGCGTCTGTGTGAAATCCCGACGCAATGATCGATGGGTTCACCGTCGACATCCATGATTTCAACAACCGGAATTCCGGCTTGGCGCAACATGGCGCGCGATGCTTCGGAATGCTCGAGCCCCGCAATGATGACGCCAGAAGGCCGCCACGACAGCATCTCAAACAACACTTTTTCTTCTTTTTCGGGCATATAGTCGGTCACGCCGACAACCGGCTGCAAATCTGTATCTTCCAGCACTTCAGAAATACCCGAGAGCACCTCTGGAAACACCATATTGCCCAACGACGGAATGATAACAGCGACAAGGTTCACACGCTGCGATGCCAAAGCGCCTGCAATCTTGTTTGGCACGTAACCCAAACGCTTTGCGGCATCTTGGACTTTCTGTCGGGTCGCGGCGCTAACATCCCCCTTGTTGCGTAAGACGCGGCTGACCGTCATTTCGCTGACACCTGATGCCTCTGAGACATCACGCAGGGTCAGGGGGCGCTTGTAAATATTCGTCAATGGGGCGTTCCTGTTCGTCGTTTCCCCATTGTTATCTGCCCTTTGACACAAAAGCTAGCGGGTGGTGACCGTTGACCCGATGACGAAAGGGATGCATTGAAGGATCGCGTGGTCCCGTGGCTCAACTGGATAGAGCAGCCCCCTCCTAAGGGGCAGGTTGCAGGTTCG
>CBDTYC010000200.1:0-5254 GCA_965364495.1 uncultured Yoonia sp.
TGATCCGCCGCCGCATTGCGGGCCGCATTGCGCAGCGGCAGCTATAGCACGACCTTGCTTAAGGGCGTGACAGGATCGGGCAAAACCGAAGTCTACCTGGAAGCGGTTGCCGAATGTTTGCGCATGGGGCGCCAAGCATTGGTTCTGCTGCCGGAAATCGCGCTATCGGGTGAATTCATCAACCGCGTCGAGGCCCGCTTTAGCATGAAACCTGCCGAATGGCATTCGGGTGTGACCATGACCGAGCGGCGCCGATGTTGGCGAATGGTCGGTCAAGGGGATGCGCAGATGGTGGTCGGCGCAAGATCTGCACTGTTTTTGCCTTATCAAGACCTTGGCCTGATCGTCGTCGATGAAGAACATGACACGTCCTACAAACAAGAAGACGGCGTGCTTTATAATGCACGTGACATGGCGGTCTTGCGTGCGGCGATCAATGGCGCGCAAGTCGTTCTGGCATCGGCGACGCCAAGCCTTGAAAGCTGGGCCAATGCGGATGCGGGCAAATACGCGCGACTTGAACTGACATCGCGGTTCGGTGCTGCCGTGATGCCGAAAATGGCCGCAATTGATATGCGGGCCGAAGATATGCCGGGTGGGTCATGGGTGTCGCCCACCTTGCGCACCGCAATGCAGGAGAGGTTGGAAAAAGGCGAACAATCGCTGATCTTCCTGAACCGTCGCGGCTATGCGCCGATCACGCTGTGTCGCGCCTGCGGGCACCAGATCGGCTGCGATCATTGTGATGCGCGGATGGTCGAGCACCGGTTTTTGAAACGCCTCATGTGCCATCAATGCGGCGAGACGAAGCCGATGCCAACGGTCTGCCCAAACTGCGCGGCAGAGGACCGCCTAAGCGCCGTAGGCCCCGGGGTTGAACGCATGGGCGAGGAAGTCACTGCACTCTTTCCGGATGCGCGGGTCGCCGTGCTGTCATCTGACCTTTACGGGTCTGCCCGCGCGATGAAAGCGCATATCGAAGAGATCGCCGAAGGTGGCACCGATATTATTATCGGCACCCAATTGGTCGCCAAGGGGCATAATTTTCCGCTTTTGACGCTTGTTGGTGTGATCGACGCTGATCTAGGTCTGCAAGGGTCTGACCTGCGCGCGGCAGAGCGGACATTTCAACTGATGCGTCAGGTTGCCGGACGTGCCGGACGGGCCGAGACCCCTGGCGAGGCGCTGTTGCAGACCTATCAGCCTGAACATGCGGTGATCCGCGCGATTCTGGCAGGGGACGAAGAAGGCTTTTGGAAAGCCGAAGCGGCAGAGCGCAAAGCGGCGGGTGTGCCACCTTATGGGCGCATGGCGGGGATCATCCTCAGCAGTCCCAATGTGCAGGACGTGTTTGATCTGGGTGCGGAAATGGCCCGCAAGGACGGGCCATTGCGGCAGATTGGCGCGCAGGTGTTCGGGCCTGCACCTGCGCCGATCGCACGCGTGCGCGGGCGGCATCGGGTGCGCTTACTGGTTAAGGCGGAAAAGACGGCACCACTGCAACAGGCGCTGACGCTGTGGGCCGCACAATTCCGGTTGCCAAATAACCTGCGCTTGGCAATCGACATCGACCCGCAGAGTTTCTACTAAAAGACCCTGCGCCACCGGCGGGCGGCGAGATGTGCAAGGTGACCGTTTGCTAGTTACGGTTGGGATCTGCGTAGTCGCCCATTTCCTCGCGCCAGTGCCGGCGACATAGCGATACATAGCGTTCGTTGCCGCCAACCACGATTTGATTTCCTGCCGCCAGAACCTTGCCGTCTTCGTCTTTGCGCACAACCATCGTCGCCTTCTTGCCGCAATGACAGATAGTGCGGACTTCGCGCATTTCATCGGCCAAAGCGAGAAGCGAGGCCGAGGCCGGAAACAGACGGCCGCGAAAATCGACCCGCAGGCCATAGGTCATCACAGGCACGTTGAGGTCATCAACGACGCGGGCAAGCTGCCAAACATGATCTGGCGTCATAAAATGTGCCTCGTCCAGAAAAATGCAGGCACAGGGGCCTTCGTTCAGGCGGTTGGCGATCATCTCGAACAGGTCATCTTCGGCCCCGAAGGTATCGGCATCAGCCCCAATCCCGATCCGGCTACCGATCCGGCCTATGCCTGCGCGGTCATCAAAACGTGCGATCATCAGATAGGTCTGCATCCCGCGTTCGATGTAATTGTGGGATGCCTGCAAAAGCACGGTCGATTTGCCCGCGTTCATGGTGGAATAATTGAAATACAGTTTTGCCATAGGACGTCATTAGCGCTGGCGTAGCCCTTTTGGCAATACCAGCGCCTGACGGCGAACACACCATCTAGGCTAGACCAAGGGCAAGTCGCCTTTGGGGTGGTGTAAGCGGATCGCGATCCTGAACCAAATCGTACCGCGCGGCACGACAACTCGTTACGTCATCCCAAACACACGGGACAGGTTTGTGAATGACATCTGGCGCGTTCCGATTTAATGGGAATAGCGAAAGCGATTTCCCCTCCTCCGAGGGCTGAGTTGGACAATGGAGCACACGTATGGCGGGCTATGGCAGCTACCTCAAAAAACACACCGAGGCCTTGGTCAAAGATGTTGGTATTGAAGCCGCATGCGAACTGACAGGAAAATCCAAAGCGACGCTTGGCCGCTATTATTCGGACAATGACGAACATTCGGATCGTTTCATGCCGGTTGACGCCGTTGCCGCACTCGAAGCCGCTGCCGGTTATCCACATGTCACTGGTGCCTTGGCTGAATTACGCGGGGCGACCGTGTCGTATGGCAAGTCAGGCGCAAATTCTGATGAGGGCGAGATCAACACCGACGTGATCAAACTAAGCCAGCGGTTCGCGTTGCTGATGGCCGAATATCAGATGTCGATTGCTGACGGGGTCATTTCTATCAATGAGGCCAAGCGGTTATTGCGTGAAACGACCGCATTGCAGCACGTCTTGATCGAAATGAAATTGCACCTCGAAGAAAACGGCTGATGTCGCTCGATACGTCAGAAATGCCGAACATAGTGGCCGGTGCGCTGTTTCCATTGGATATTGCCGCACTTGCCGGCCCAAAAGCGCCGACGCATCCTCCGCGCATCTTGCTGCTCTACGGATCTTTGCGCGAAACCAGCTATTCACGGCTTTGCGCCGAAGAAGGCGCGCGGGTCTTGCGGGCTTTGGGCTGCGAAACGCGGTTCTTTGATCCCTCTGGCCTGCCGCTGCCTGATGATGCGGATGCCGATCACCCTAAAGTCGCAGAACTGCGCGAACTGGCGCTGTGGTCCGAAGGCATGGTCTGGTCCAGCCCGGAACGGCATGGCGCAATGACGGGTATCATGAAAACCCAGATCGACTGGCTGCCGCTTTCGCCGATTGGCGGGGTACGGCCGACGCAGGGCAAGACGTTGGCTTTGATGCAGGTCAGCGGCGGGTCGCAATCGTTCAACACCGTCAACCAGTTGCGCATTCTGGGGCGCTGGATGCGGCTGATTACGATTCCGAACCAGTCCTCGGTGCCGATGGCGTGGAAAGAATTCGAGAACGGGCGGATGAAACCATCGCCACTCTATAACCGGATTGTGGATGTGATGGAGGAACTGGCGCGTTTTACGGTTATGACGCGGCACCGCAGCACAATGCTGACCGACCGCTATTCAGAGCGGGTTGAAACGCTGGAAGATGTCCACAAACGTGTCAGCGGTTAGATCAGCGGTTAGATTAGTGGCACAAACGGGACGCCACACGCGGCGAGCGTCAGGAACAGTCCGATAGCAAGCGTGATTTTCATGTTCCACCTCTTAGGCACGTTCGACGATAACAGACCCGACAGAATATCCAGCCCCGAAAGAGCAAATTAGCCCCTTCGCCCCGACCGCAAGATCGCCCGAGTTTTGCGAGAACGCAATGATTGATCCGGCAGAGGATGTATTGGCATAGTCCTGCAGGATATTTGGCTGCTCATGCGCCTCGGGGGTGCGACCCAGAACCCTTTTGCCGATATAGTCGTTCATCGATTTGTTGGCCTGATGCAGCCACAGGCGCGCAAGATCAGTGGCAGACACGCCCGTATCTGCAAGGTGGTCGGCGATATGTTGGCTGACCAGCGGCAGAACCTCTTTGAACACCTTGCGCCCGTTTTGCATGAACTGCATGTCGCGGCGGTCTTCCATTTGATCGTGGGTGCGGCGCAAGTATCCGTTATTGTTGCGGATATTGTTGCTGAACTGGGTGGCGCACCGCGTTGATAATACCTTGAAGTGCGGGCGGTCCAGCGCCTCGTCCCGCTCTAGCAGCGTGGCGGTGGCCACGTCGCCAAAGATGAAGTGGCAATCGCGGTCGCGCCATTCGAGGTGGGCCGAGCAAATCTCGGGGTTGATCACCAGTGCCCGCCGGATTGATCCCGCGCGGATCATGTCCGCAGCCGTTTGAATGCCGAAAGTGGCGCTTGAACAGGCGACGTTCATGTCAAATGCGAAACCACCCGCGCCCAGAATTTCTTGGATTTCCACGGCAATTGCAGGATAGGCGCGTTCCATATTCGAGGCGGCGCAGATCACCAGATCGACGTCAGTTGCGTCTCGTCCGGCGGCGTCCAGCGCCTTTCGGGCGGCATCGACGCCGATTTCGGCCATATATCCGGGTGCATCATCGGGACGTGCGGGCAGGCTAGGGAACATGCGGGCAGGGTCCAGAACACCCGCTTTGTCCAGCACATAGCGCTGTTCTATGCCAGAGGCCGCAACGATGAATTCACTCGAAGAGTGGGGCTTGGCCGTGATTGTACCGGCCGCGATTTCACTTGCGTTTTCAGCGTTGTAAATGTCCGCATGGGCATTGAACGCGGCGACCAGTTCATCGTTGGTGATGATGTGGGACGGGGTGAAAACACCGGTTCCGGTGATGGCTGCGTTGTACATGAAGGACCTCTTGAATTGAGGAACACAGTACGGCGCGACGGTGGATCATGTCCATCAAGGCTGGGGGTGGTGTGACGTAAGGGAAGTAGGTGGTATGCGGGCGGACGTGTCGGTGGCAACCCCGACCTACTGGGATTTCCCGCCGGGCGTTTCTTAAGACTTAGGTCGAGAGCCATCCAACCGTAGCATCTAAGGCGAACGGGAAAAAAGCTGCTAAGCCACCAAGGGCGATTGGCAGCGAATACTTTATTAAAAGAGCACCCAGAAAGCTTACAAGAGCTGCAGCTTTAGAGTACTTGATGTCAACTTGCTCTTTTTCAAAGCCTTGTCGGTATGCTAAATCTTGGAATTCGGCTTCAGGT
>CBDTYC010000201.1:0-5230 GCA_965364495.1 uncultured Yoonia sp.
CCGGACACAAGCGACCTCTGTGCTGTCTAGGCATGCGGCCAGTTGCGCAGGATACGTCGATAGATCAAACTCGGGCGGGCTGATCAGATAGATTTGCGGGTGGTCTTGGGCGTCCGACATTGGGGGCATTCCGGATATTAGTCTTTGATCCGCCGCTTCTAGCGGGGTTTGCTCGCCTTGGCTATGGGGTCGGTGGTGCTTGCCTTGGGTTCATGGGCCGCGTATCACGCCGCGACCGCCCAAAAGGAAGCCAGATGCCCAGCACCGACCCGCAGCCCGCATTCGTATTGATACGCCCGCAAATGGGTGAAAACATTGGTGCGGCTGCCCGTGGCATGTGGAATTTCGGACTGGATCGCATGCGGATTATTGACCCGCGTGACGGGTGGCCCAATCAAAAAGCGGTTGCCATGGCCAGCGGTGCAGGGCGATTACTGGACGAGGCGCAGATTTTTGGGGATACGGCCGCCGCCGTTGCGGATTGCGACTATGTCTATGCAACAACCGCGCGGCCCCGTGGGTTGACCAAACTGGTCCTGACACCCGAGGCGGCAATGCAGGATGCACGGGCGCGGATTGCGCAAGGACAAAAAGTGGCCGTGATGTTTGGTCCTGAACGCGCGGGCATGGAAAACGACGATATCGCGCGGGCCAATGCGATCATCTCTGTGCCTGTAAACCCGGAATTTGCATCGCTCAATCTTGCGCAATGTGTCCTGCTGACCGGATATGAATGGCGCCGCGAAGCAGTGCCGGTGGATGCATCCCGCATAGATGCGGTCGGCGATTGGGCCGAACAGATCGAGATCGAAAAGCTGGGCGATCATTTCGAACAGCGGCTGGACACCGCGGGCTTCTTTTTTCCGGAACACAAAGCCGAGAACATGAAGATGAACCTGCGCAATATGTGGTCACGGATGCCGTTGACCCGCGCCGATGTACAAATGCTGCACGGCATGATGCGCCAGATGGTGCGCTGGAAAGAACGCGACGACTGACCTGCCTGTGGCACCCTGACGCTTGCGAACAGGGGCTTGCAGTTCTAGGTATCTCACCAGACCAAGCGGAGACCAAACATGGCGACGAAACGCAGTATTTTCGAAGACGTCGGCGACACCCCAAAGCAAAAGGCTGCCCCCGGTGGCATTAACCGTGCGGGCCAAGGCGCGCGCGGCTTGATCCGTGGCTGGCTGATGGTGCTTTTTGCGCTTGTTGTGGTGATGATTGTTGTCGGTGGCTTGACCCGCCTGACAGATAGCGGGCTTTCGATTACGGAATGGAAGCCGGTGACAGGTGCGCTGCCACCAATGTCCGAGGCCGCTTGGAACGCCGAGCTGGAAAAATATCGGGCAATCCCCGAATACCAGCTACAGAACAAAGGCATGTCCTTGTCAGAGTTCAAGGTGATTTACTGGTGGGAATGGGGGCATCGCCAGTTGGGTCGCTTTATCGGCTTGGTTTGGGGCGTCGGGTTCGTTTACTTTCTGGCCGCACGAAAAATCCCCAACGGCTGGACCGGACGATTGGTTTTCATCGGTGCGCTTGGCGGGCTTCAGGGCGCGATCGGCTGGTGGATGGTGTCCTCAGGGCTGCAAGAGGGGATGCTTGATGTCGCGTCTTATCGTTTGGCCACGCATCTGGGGCTGGCCTTTGTCATCTTTGGTTTCATTGCATGGTATGTCTATTTGCTGGGCCGCAGTCAGGCTGACCTGTTGCAAGCACGGCGCAGCGGTGATGGGCGCCTTGTCACGCTCTCGACGGTCCTTGTTGGGTGCGCATTTGTGCAGATCATTCTTGGGGCATTGGTGGCTGGTACCGACTGGCCGCTGATGGCGGGTGGTTTCCTGCCGCCAGAGCCTTTTGGACTTAGCCCCATCTGGCGCAATTTCTTCGAGGACGCAGGCCTGGTGCAGTTTATGCACCGGATGGCAGGCTATTTCCTGTTTGCTTACGGTTTTTTTGTGTGGTCGCGGGCCAGACGGTCGGCCAATACGCAAACGCGCTTTGCCTTTAATGCCATGCTGGCCGCGATGGTTCTGCAAATGGTTTTGGGTATCGTGACGGTGCTTTATTCCGCACCCTGGCAGGTTGCGATCGTTCACCAACTGGGCGCGGTCTTACTTTGGGCGCTGATCTTGCGCGGTCGTTTCTTGGCGCAATATCCGCGGGCACAATCCGTCAGAGGCAAATAGATGTCTGCTTATCAAGAGTTGATGGCGTTCCAGCGCGAGACCGAAGCGCTGGGGCAGGTGGCAGGCCGGCTTGGCTGGGATCAGGAAACGATGATGCCGGAAGGGGCCACAGCGCAGCGCGCCGAAGAGCATGCGGCAATGGCCAGTATCCTGCACGCGCGGCGCATTGACCCGCGTGTGGGCGAGTGGTTGTCCAAGGCAGAGGCTGACGATGACGTCGCTATTGCCAACCTGCGCCACATCAGGCGCAGCTTTGAACGGACCGCCAAAGTGCCCGCACGTCTGGCCGCTGAATTGGCACGAACAACATCATTGGCCCATCGCACGTGGGCGCAGTCCCGCGCAGATGAGGATGTCGCATCATTCTTGCCGATCCTGCAAAAGGTCGTTGATTTGCGCAAGCAGGAGGCCAGCGCAATTGCGGGCGGCACAGATCCTTACGACGCCCTTTTGGATGATTATGAACCCGGTGCAACGGGTGACAGCATCGGTGCAATGTTCGCAAGTTTGCGCCCGCGTTTGGTCGCTTTACGTGCTGCAATTCTGGACCGGCCAGCGCCTGCTGCCTTGTCCGGCGTATTTGACGAGGCTGCGCAGTTGGCGCTGTCCAGAAAGTTGGCAGTTGCATTCGGCTATAACTTGAAAAGCGGCCGGATCGACAAAGCCGTGCATCCGTTCTCTTCGGGGTCGGGCCTTGATGTGCGGATCACGACGCGCACGAACCTGACAGATCCTTTCAACTGTTTCTACTCTACAATCCACGAGGTCGGACACGCAGCCTATGAGCAAGGCATTGATGCCGCGCATTTGTTGACCCCGCTTGGGGCGGGTGTGTCGATGGGGGTCCATGAAAGCCAAAGCCGCATCTACGAGAACCAATTGGGCCGCAGTCGCGCTTTCACAGGGTGGCTATACGGTCAAATGCGTGACCAGTTCGGTGACTTCGGGATCGCCAGCGAGGACACGTTCTTTGCAACCGTCAACCGCGTCAGCGACGGTTTTATCCGAACCGAGGCGGACGAAGTGCAGTACAACCTGCACGTCTTGCTGCGCTTTGATCTAGAGCGCGCGTTGATGTCGGGTGATCTGGCCGTAGCAGACCTAGAGGCTGCATGGAACGACCGTTTCGCCGCTGATTTTGGTTATGCAGTCGACAAACCGTCAAATGGTTTGTTGCAGGATGTGCATTGGTCCGAGGGGCTATTCGGTTATTTTCCGACCTACACGTTGGGCAACGTCTATGCTGGCTGCCTGCACACGGCCCTGCGCATAGCAGTGCCTGATCTGGACGACGATCTGGCCCGCGGTGATACGTCCAAGGCCACAAACTGGCTGCGCGAGAACGTTCAACAATATGGCGGATTGCGTAGCCCGATTGATACGGTGGCGCATGCAACTGCCGCTGAGCCTTCAGAGGGGCCGCTTTTGGATTACCTTGAGACCAAATTCGGCGGGATCTATCAGTTGTAAGTGCGGGATGCCTCCGGCGGAAGTTTTTGGGGGAATAAGAAATCTAGGACCAATTCGGTTTGCGTTTTTCCAGAAAAGCGTTGATCCCTTCGTCTGTCGCGACGTCCAGCATGTTTTCGACCATGACACGTCCGGCATAAGAGTAGGCGTCCGCAGTGCTCATCTGCGCTTGATTATAGAAGGCTTGTTTGCCGGTTTTGACCGCTACCGGCAGTTTTGCAGCAATTGTCTGGGCTAGCTCTTGGGTCGCGCTATCCAATGTGTCTGCGGAAACGGCGCGGTTGATCAGACCTATTTCCTGCGCCTCTCGCGTGTTGATGAATCGACCGGTCGTCAACATTTCAAAAGCTGCTTTGCGCGGGATGTTGCGGGTCAGCGCAACCATTGGTGTTGAGCAAAACAGCCCGATATTCACGCCATTTACGCCAAAGCGCGTTTCGTCGGCAGCAATTGCCAGATCGCAGGTCGCGACAAGTTGGCATCCCGCAGCGGTGGCGATCCCGTGAACCTGGGCAATGACGGGTTGCGGCAGGGACTGGATTGTCTGCATCATGGTTGCACAGCGGTCGAACAGGTCCGCGAAATAGGCGGCGCCCCCGTCTGCTGCCTGCCGTCCGGCCTGCATCTGTTTAAGATCATGACCTGCACAGAACGCTTTGCCCGTGCCGCGTAAAATGACCGCCCGAACAGATGTGTCCGTCGCAATATCATCAAAGCTTACCTGCAATGCGGCCAGCATTTCGTCAGAGAGGGCATTCAGCCGTTCGGGCGCATCCATTGTGAGTGTGGCCACAAAATTCTGATCTTCGCGGTGCAGGATTGTCATTGCAGGCCTTTCCGTGTTGGTTTGCAGCAACCCTAATGCAGCATGAGGCGACATGGAACTCAAGATGGACATACCTGCGCTTCAGACGTTTCTGAAAACGCAATTCCCACAAGTCGCCGATGCATTGGAGGTGACCGGTGTGCCGGATGAAGGCCTGACACTGAGATTGAAGGTGCAAGACCGTCATTTGCGTCCCGGTGGGACGGTGTCGGGGCCATCGATGTTCATGTTGGCGGACGTGGCGGTTTATCTGGCCATTCTGGCGCGATTGGGGCCGGTGGCCTTGGCGGTCACCACGAACTGCGCGATGGACTTCATGCGCAAACCTGCGGCAGGTGTGGATCTGATATGTGAAGCGCGGGTACTGAAGCGGGGGCGGGTTCTGGCAGTGGGTGACGCAATGATCTACAGCGTCGGGCAGGCGGCACCGTTTGCCGGTGCGAGCATGACCTATTCGATCCCGCCAAAATGATGGGGTATATTGATACCTAATTTGCAAGTTATTGAAAAGGCTGTTTTTTTACAGATTAATGGCGCTTGACTGCAACATTGCCCGCTATATAACGCCCCAATCGAATGACACGTGGCATCCTGCCACCCCAAACTTTTGGTGTATTATGAAAACCTTTACCGCAACTCCTGCGGATATCGACAAGAAATGGATCCTGATCGACGCTGAAGGCGTTGTTCTTGGTCGTCTTGCTTCGATCATCGCAATGCGCTTGCGCGGCAAGCACAAGCC
>CBDTYC010000202.1:0-5227 GCA_965364495.1 uncultured Yoonia sp.
CTAACGTTTCGAACGAACCGGACGCGGCAGCGGCCAGAACGCCGACATAGGGAATGACACAGATGATCGTTACGATCACCGCGATTGCAGTGAACCCGCCGTTGATCACGGATCGGCGCAATTTGGCTTTGGTGCTTTGGCTGTCCATGCCATGCAAGTAATCCCAAGGACGGTGCCGGGCAAGCAGGCTTTGGCAGGTTTGCGTCGTTTACCCGCAGGGGCACTGACACAGATGTGTCTGGCGCATTCCTCTGCGAAGTGATTTGATGCCGCAAATTCGCAAGAACACTCGCAGATAGACAGGAATATTCATGCGCAAACTTTTGATGACGACCGCACTTTTGTCGTGGCCTTTGGGCGTTGCCGCGCAAGACCTGACTGACGCACGTATCAAGGAACTGGCCCTGCAGGCGATACTTGAAAATCCGCAGATTGTTATGGATGCGGTCGCCTTGCTTGACGAGGCACGCAGCGCACAACAAGCCGAAATGCAAGCACAGACCCTCGCGCAGCAGCGTGAACTTCTGGAAAATGACCCTAACGCGCCCTTTATGGGGGATGCAGACGCAAGCACTGTGATCGTCGAGTTTTTTGATTACAATTGCCCCTACTGCAAGCGCGCCGCCGTCGACGTAAAGGCATTGCTTGCCGCCGATTCAGACGTGCGTGTCGTCTACCGTGAGTGGCCAATTTTGGGTGAAGGCTCTGTTCTTGCGGCCCGTGCGGCCTTGGCCGCCCGCGCGCAGGGCAAGTATGAAGCGATGCATTGGGCACTGATGGACCTGCAAGGGCGTGCTGAAGAAGCCTCTATTCTGGCGGCCGCGCGTTCGGTTGATTTGGACATCGAACAACTGATCGCGGACATGGAAAGCGACGCGGTCAATGCACATCTGCTGGCCTCCCAAAGGCTTGCCCAAGGGCTTGGTTTTACCGGTACGCCTGCTTTTGTAATCGGCGACGCACTTGTCCCTGGCGCGGTGTCGCTCGATGAATTGCAGGAGCTTGTCGCCGACGCGAGGGCCGACGGCTAGTTTAATAAATCTATCTTTCGGTTATTGACCTTCCAGTCAGTGGAACCCCTATGTAGTAGGGGACACTGCGCATAGGACGTGTGAAATGACCGAAACTTTGAAAATGCAACTCTCGGGTCTAAGCTGCGGGTCCTGCGTGGGACGTGCGGAAAATGCAATCAAGACTGTCGCTGGCGTTAGTGATGTGACCGTTAACCTTGCAAACGAGTCGGCGACTGTCAGTTTTGCGCAACCCGCAGATACCGCGCAGATCACGCGGGCATTGGCCGCGGCGGGCTACCCCGCCGAAGTGTCGCAGACCGTGTTGGAAGTCACCGATATGACTTGCGCGTCTTGCGTCGGTCGGGTCGAGGCGGCTTTGCTTGCTGCGGATGGCGTCACAGATGTGTCGGTGAACCTCGCGTCGGAAACTGCGTCAGTCAGTTTCTTGAAGGGTGCCACAACCCCGACTGCACTGGCTGCGGCTGCAACAAAGGCCGGCTATCCTGCTAAGCCGCGCAGCAAAAGCTCTGTTGCGGTTGACCGGAAAGCGGATGAAGCGGCCGCGCTATCACGGCGCTTTCTGATTGCGCTGGTGCTGACTTTGCCGGTCTTTGTTATTGAAATGGGCAGCCATTTTATTCCCGGTATGCATCACTGGGTCGCCGCGAACATCGGCCTGCAAACCAGTTGGGTCTTGCAGTTTGTACTTGTGACAACGGTTCTGGCTTGGCCCGGACAGGCGTTCTTTACCAAAGGCGTGTCATCCTTGTTGAAAGGTACGCCCGATATGAACGCGCTTGTTGCGATCGGCACGGCCGCGGCTTGGGCGTTTTCGACAGTGGCGACGTTTATCCCGACTGTCCTGCCCGAAGGCACGCGCGCGGTCTATTTCGAGGCGGCAGCAGTTATCGTGACCCTCATCCTGCTGGGTCGCTGGCTAGAAGCGCGGGCAAAGGGCCGCACGGGCGAAGCCATCCGCAAGCTTGTGGGCCTACAGCCAAAGACCGCATTGGTATTGCGCGACGGGCAGACCGTCGAAACGGATATCGAAGCGATTGCAGTCGGCGATGTTATCCGCGTTCGCCCCGGCGAGCGGATTGCGCTTGATGGCACAGTGGCCGAGGGTGCGACCTACATTGATGAAAGCATGATCAGCGGCGAACCAGTGCCTGTCGAAAAATCGCAAGGCGCATCTGTGACGGGCGGTACTGTCAACGGGACGGGCGCGTTCAGTTTTACCGTCACCAAAACCGGCGCGGACACGATGCTGGCGCAGATCATCCAGATGGTGGAAGACGCCCAAGGCACCAAGCTACCGATCCAAGACCTCGTCAACAAAATCACCATGTACTTTGTGCCTGCTGTACTGGGTTTGGCTATGCTGACTGTTCTGGCATGGCTTGTCTTCGGGCCCGATCCTGCATTGGGCTTTGCGCTGGTCGCGGGGGTGGCGGTCCTGATTGTGGCATGCCCATGCGCAATGGGTTTGGCGACGCCAACGTCGATTATGGTGGGTACGGGGCGTGCTGCTGAAATGGGTGTGCTCTTTCGCAAAGGCGACGCGCTGCAGGCCCTGCAAGATGCGCAAATTGTCGCGTTCGATAAAACCGGAACCCTGACCGAAGGCAGGCCAGAGTTGACCGAATTTGCACTAAGCGAGGGATTTGACGAAAGCGCCGTCCTGCAAGCCGTCGCCAGTGTCGAAGCAATGTCAGAACACCCGATTGCACAGGCAATCGTGCGGGCAGCTCAGGCACGTAGTTTGGTGCTGCAATCGCTGGACGGTTTCGAGAGCCTGACGGGCTTTGGCGTTCAGGCCAAGGTGGATGGCCAGACCGTCCTGATCGGCGCGGACCGTTTGATGGCGCGTGAAGGGATCGCGAATGACAAACTGGCCGGACGTGCTGCCGAGATCGCGCAGGAGGGGCAGACACCGCTTTACGTGGCGATAGATGGCAAATTGGCCGCGTTGATCGGCGTCTCTGACCCTATCAAGCCTGCCACGCCAAAGGCCATCGCGGCACTACATGCAATGGGCAAAAAGGTGGTCATGATCACAGGTGACAATAAAGCGACTGCGCAAGTCATCGCCGAAAAGCTGGGCATTGATAACGTGGTGGCCGAGGTCCTGCCGGAAGGCAAGGTCGCTGCCTTGCGCGCATTGCGCGTCAACGACGCGACATTGGCTTATGTCGGTGACGGCATAAACGATGCGCCAGCACTTGCTGCGGCGGACGTGGGTATTGCGATTGGCACTGGCACAGACGTTGCGATTGAAAGCGCGGATGTCGTCCTGATGTCAGGCGACATTGGCGGTGTCGTCAATGCCTTTGAAATCAGCCGCAGCACGATGCGCAACATTCGCCAGAACCTCTTTTGGGCATTTGCCTATAATACGGCGCTGATCCCCGTCGCGGCAGGGGTACTTTATGTCTTTGGCGGGCCATTGTTGTCACCGATGCTTGCTGCGGGTGCGATGGCGCTATCGAGTGTTTTTGTATTGTCCAACGCCTTGCGTCTTCGCTGGGTCAAAAGATCGGAAGGTGCCGCATGAATATCGGTCAAGCCGCGGAACGGTCGGGTTTACCAGCCAAGACGATCCGCTATTACGAAGATATCAACCTGATCAAGCCGCAGCGCGATTTGAACGGGTATCGGGCTTTTCGCGAAAGTGACATCCACAAACTCACGTTTCTGGGTCGCGCGCGGGCGCTGGGATTCACGATCGAGGATTGCCGCAATCTGCTGGCACTTTGGGAAGATACGGACAGGGCAAGCGCGGACGTGCGCGCGATTGCGAAAGATCATCTTGCACAGATTGAAACAAAGATCACTGACCTGCAAAATATGCAGCGGACGCTTGCGGACTTGGTACGCGATTGCGCGGGTGATGATCGTCCTGATTGTCCGATTTTGCTGCAACTGGGCAAGGCCAAATAGGGTCGATCTGCCCTTTGTACGTTAGCGGCCCAAGCATCACTGCAAGGGCCGCATCATGTCTAAAGCATTCAGTTCGAGGCGACTTGACGCAATAGCGGCGTGATCCGGCGCACGGTTGCGCGACGATTGCGACCTTCGGACAGTTGCGTGTCAATCTTCAGGAACTCTTCGCCATAGCCCTGAACCACAAGGTTCTCTGGCGGGATTCTGAAGTTTTCTGTCAGCGCTAGCGCGACCGATTCCGCACGGCGGTCCGACAACACGAGGTTGAAGCTGGCACTGCCCGTGGCGTCAGTGTGACCTTCGATCAGGAACACTTCGCGCGGGTTTTCAGACAGGATTTCCTCCATCAGCAGCCCGACGCGGACAAGGCTACGCACCTGATCTGTCGGGATCGCGGCTGAACCGCTTTCGAACGTAATCAGATCAAGGTCGATGGCCGGCATAAGACTGCGCACCTGCTCGATCTCGCGGATCTGACGCAGGCTAAAGCCTCGTCCGGTGTCAACCGCAAGGTCGTCGTAAAGCGCATCGCGCAGGGCGGCGCGGTTGGCGTCTGCCACCGAAATACTCCGCGCTGTTGGCCGGATCGACTCAAGCTTGCGAACATCAACGGCATCTGCTGGCGTGAGGTCATCAAAAAGTTCAACCTGTGTGCCGTCCGCGAAAATACGCGCACGACGTAATACCCGCCCGCGCGAGTCGCGGATGGTGACGACCTGTGTGCCATCGCTGCGATCCAGAATCGTGCGGGTGGAGCCGTCATTAAAGGTTTCTGTCCGCAGGTTTGATCCTGCTTGCCGCAACAGGGCATCGTCATCTTTATAGACGGTGTAGCCACGGGGCGTTTCAACCACAACGCGGTCGCCCGAATTGGTTACGACCTGATCACCGTTCTTCAGAACCGCCCCGACGACAACGGCACCAAGGCCAAGCAGCAGTACTTTCTCAAGGTTGCTAAGGCCTTCGTCACGGTCTGTTTCCGCGCGTTCTCTGCCATCTGCTGCTGTCGCGAAATCTTCGTTGCTAGAGCGCGTCGTTTCTTCAGAGACGACTTCTTCGATGACTTCAACGGTAGCAGCTTCCGTGTCGGTGCTTTCGGCGATCGCAGCTGCAGCAGCTGGCGCTTCTTCTTCCTCGGCCGAAACTGTGGGGTCAATGAAGGCGAGCGCAGGATCAGGTTGCGGGCTGTCGCCTTCCGCCGCCTCAGCCGTGCCTTCACGCGAAACCGACCTTTCTGCGGTTGCTTCGTCGGTCGTGCTTTGCTTTGCTAC
>CBDTYC010000203.1:0-5205 GCA_965364495.1 uncultured Yoonia sp.
CGCGATACATCCGGCATGCTGCGCCAGCACCAGTTCGAAAAAGTCGAGATGGTCAGCGTCACCCGCCCCGAAGATAGCGCCGCAGAGCATGACCGAATGACAGGTTGCGCCCAAGCGATCCTTGAAAAGCTGGAACTTCCCTACCGGACCGTCGTGCTTTGCACTGGTGATCTGGGTGCCGGCATGCGCAAGACCCATGACATCGAGGTATGGCTGCCCGGTCAGGATACCTACCGCGAGATCAGCTCTGTTTCTGTGGCGGGCGATTATCAGGCCCGGCGCATGAACGCGCGCTACAAGCCCGAAGGCGGCGGCAAACCGCAATTTGTACATACGCTGAACGGGTCCGGCCTTGCGGTCGGGCGGGCGCTGATCGCGGTGGTCGAGAACGGACAGCAAGCGGATGGTTCCGTGAGGTTGCCAGCGGCATTGCACCCCTACCTGCGGGGCAAGACACATATCACGCCTGATGGTCTAATGGGCTAATACGAACGGACCGGCAGGGTCAGATAAGTCTCCGCTGGTCCGTTCAAAACGCGATGCCCTTGAACGTTGATCAATGCCAAAAGATGTCAATGTAGCCAGAGATTTCGGATGAAATCCCTGCGCAGCGCCCTATCTTTCAACGCATGAAACATTTTTATGCCCTGATCACCCTCATTGTGACGATTACCTTCGTGGTTTCGCCAGCACTAACGTCACCTTTCAGCGGGTTTCGCGCAGATCAACTGCCAGTTCCCCAGATAGATCCGCCGGTGCAACCTGCTGGATACGCCTTTGCGATCTGGGGCCTGATCTATGGCTGGCTTGTGGTTTCGGCAATTTACGGGATATGGAAACGGAGTGGCGATCCTGCATGGGACCGCGCACGTTTGCCATTGGTCATCAGTCTTGGCGTGGGCACACCATGGTTGGCGGTGGCCAATACCAGTGCGGTCTGGGCGACTGTTATGATATTCATGATGGCGCTCACTGCGATCCTTGCCTTGATGCGCGCGCCGCAGGCCGACTATTGGACGTTCAAGACACCCGTCGCCATCTATGCGGGGTGGCTGACAGCGGCGTCGTTTGTATCACTTGGCAGCACGGCCGCAGGATATCACATCATTACTGACCAGATAGGCTGGGCCTATCTGGGGATCATCGGTGCTTTGGTGGTGTCATCTTTGGTGCTGCTGCGGACCGCCGCAGCACCCTATGGGCTGACCATCGTTTGGGCTTTGATCGCAATCATCGCTGCAAACAGACTGGATAATTGGCCAGTCTCGGCACTTGCAGCAGCAGGCATTGCGATCATGCTAGGCCTGATCGCGTTAACCAGACCTGATGCTAGGCTTGCCCCTTCTTGATGTGCTTTGACAGGCGTGAGGGCTGCGAGGACTTCTTGTCCTTGTAAGGGTTCTTGTCGCCCTGATCACGCAAGAACAAGCGGATCGGCGTGCCAGGCATATCAAAATCGACGCGCAACCCATTGACCAGATAGCGTTTATAGCTTTCAGGCATCATGTCCGGATGCGACGTCATCACAACAAACGCAGGAGGGCGCGTCTTGACTTGCGTCATATAACGCAGCTTGATCCGCTTGCCACCTGGTGCGGGCGGCGGGTGTTGCTCCAGCATACCCGTCAACCAGCGGTTCAGGTTCGCAGTTGATATCCTGCGGTTCCACACATCGTGAGCGCGCATGATCGCTTGTTGCAACCGGTCTAGCCCTTTGCCGGTTTTGGCCGACACAGTGACCAAAGGCGCACCGCGCAACTGCGGCAACAAACGCTCGAAACTTTCGCGCAGTTCCTTGAGTTTGTCTTGCTTGTCGTCCTCTGTATCCCATTTGTTAACTGCGATCACGACTGCGCGGCCTTCGCGTTCGGCCAGATCGGCAATGCGCAAATCCTGCTGCTCGAACGGAATTTCCACATCCAGCAGGACAACAACGACCTCTGCAAATTTGACAGCGCGTAACCCGTCAGAGACAGACAGCTTTTCCAGTTTCTCTTGGATTTTTGCTTTTTTGCGCATGCCGGCGGTGTCAAAGATGCGCATCGGCACCCCGCCCCAGTCCTGCTGGACCGAAATCGCATCACGGGTGATGCCCGCCTCTGGGCCGGTCAACAGACGCTCTTCACCGATGATCTTGTTGATCAACGTTGATTTTCCCGCATTCGGGCGGCCAACAACGGCAATTTGCAGTGGTTTCGATTTGGTGGGAATGCGCGGCGCATCTTCGTCGTCTTCGCCGACATCCACATCGACCTCGGGTGCGTCAGCGGCTGCCTTTTCGGCGTGCGCATTGGCAATGGGCCGCAGCACGTCCATCAATTCACCCATGCCTTCGCCGTGTTCGGCGGACATGCGGATCGGTTCGCCCAGTCCCAAGGCGTAGGCCTCTAGAATGGTGGCATCTGCCGCGCGACCTTCGCCTTTGTTGGCGGCAAGAATCACATTGGCGTTCTTCTTGCGCAAAATGTCGGCAAACACCTCGTCGGCTGGCAGGACACCTGCGCGCGCGTCAATCATGAAAAGGCAGACATCTGCCATCTCGACTGCACGCTCTGTCAGCCGCCGCATCCGGCCTTGCAAGCTATCATCTGTTGCCTCTTCCAGACCGGCACTGTCGATCACCGTAAAGCGCAGGTCAGCAATGCGCCCCTCGCCTTCGCGCAGGTCGCGGGTCACCCCCGGCTGGTCATCGACCAAGGCCAGTTTCTTGCCAACCAAACGGTTGAACAAGGTGGACTTGCCCACATTCGGACGCCCCACAATGGCAAGGGTAAAACTCATGATATGCTCCTGACGGGTCTAGACCTGCGCGGCTACACCAATTCTATGTCAACGGAAAGCGTGCAATTGACCCGTTTTGCTAATCACGTAAAGCGTCTCTCCGGCCACGACAGGTCCTGACGCGGCACCGCCCTCTAATGTGATCTGCCCGATCAGCGCGCCAGAGGTCGGATCAAACTGCCGGATCAATCCATCAGAGGACGTCACAATCAAACGCCCGCCAGCCAAGACAGGCCCGTAATGGGTGAAGATGCTGCTTTGACGCCGCGTGCGTTCACCGCCCCTGAATGTCGGCAACTGAACGCGCCAGACAGGAAGACCCGTATCCGCATCAAGACGTACCAGTTCGTTGATATCATTGATCAGGAATACGGCGTTGCCCACAGGCCAGATCGGACTGATCGCGCCCTCGGCAGCCGTCCAAAGGCGTGTTCCGTCAGCCAAGTTGATCGCAACACTTCGTCCGCCAAAGTTGCCGATATAAACACGGTTGCCAAAGATGACGGGGTCAGCGGCAATATCACTGATGATCGATGCTGCGTTTCCGACCCTGTTGCCAGTCACGACAGTCGACCACCGCGGGATGCCACCCAAGGGATAAGTGGCCAGTACTTCACCCGACGGAAACGGGAATATGACAAATTCGCCTTCCGCTGCGGGCGATGCGCCGCCGGAAAAATTCGCGGTCGACGGCACGCCAGCCTGTTGCCAGCGAACACGCCCATTGCTTGTATCAAGCGCCCATGCATTGCTGTCGCGCGCCACAACATAGACCAGATCACCGCGCACTGTCGGGGCGGCATTGGCAGGCGCATCAAGGTCTTGCACCCAGACAACTGATCCCGTGGCTGCGTCCAGCGCTGAAATCTCGCCATAGCCAGTCGATACATAGACCTGATTTCCGCTGACTGTGATACCGCCGCCCGATGCATCACCGGCATCAGCACCTGACGGCGTAAGATCACGCGTCCAAAGCGCCGCGCCATTCACCGTCGTAGCGGTGACAAGGGCGCGTGCGTCAATTGTGTAAACAACACCACCAGACACAACCGGATGCGACGTGATCCGCGCACGGCGGCTGTCACCTGCGCCAATGTCAGCCACGAAAACGGGGTTTAGGCCAGCGCCAAGCGCCGGATGTGCAATGCTGTGACTAGGATTGCCGTTGCGGTGCCCCCACTGCAAATTCACCTGCGCTGCGGGCAAAGCAAGCGGCGCAATCTGGTTCACAAAAACAGGTTGTTCGCGGACATCGGACCGTTCACCGGGCAAGATCAAATCCTGGTCGCCACAGGCAGCCAGAAAAGCCAAAGACAATGCGGCGAGTGTTGCTTTTAGAGTCACGGTCAGATCCAATCTGCGCTTTTTACTGGTTCACGGCTGCGGGCGTGTCAGCGCCCAACGCCACCATGAGGGTCTGCGCACGTTCGCGCAAGCCACGCGTCGTGTTCGCATCTTCGACAAGACGGCGCAAAAGTGTCACGGCCCCCTCTGTGTCGCCTTCTGCCAACGCCAAATAGGCCAGTTGTTCAACCGCCAAAAGGCTGAACGGCAATCCGGGAGAGGACAACGCTTCCAGCGCTGCCTTACGCGCGGCCGGGTCATCGGTTGGCAGCATAGCGGCCTTGAAGGCGGCCAGATCGCGGTACATTTGCGGTACGTCAGGATCAACGGCTAACGCATTCAACGTTTGCGCCGCATCGCCAATTGCACCGGCTTCTTGCTGGGTAGCGGCCCGCAACAACAATGTCACAGCAGCAGAACTGCCTTGCGCGGTCACACCCTCAAGTGCGGCTGCGCGCTGGCTTGGGTCGTTTTCCTCGAGAGCGGCAAGCAAAGCATCACCTGCGGCTTGTGCGGCATCACGCGCCTGGGCTGTGCGGTATTCGTTGAAGGCCGCGCCCCCAACAAGCAAGAGCACACAAGCGACCCCGATCCAGCCATAACGGCGCAAATAGCCAAACAGCTTTTCGCGGCGGACTTCTTCGGTGACTTCGTCGATAAAACTGTCGGTGTTGCTCACCTTAGCCCCCATCATTATCAGGTATTCAAACTATTCTGGGCGTACATATCGTGAAGGTGACGCATTGAACAAGAGCAGAGCGATGATTGCTGCAAATGACCGTACATTTCGCAATGGATTGCCCGCTTGCCGCAGCGTGACATTGTCGATAAAGTGAACTAATTGGTTTAGTACAACTTTATGATCTGTTCGGCAGTCATGTCCGTAGAACCCCTTATAAACGTTGGCCGCGATTGTGACTGGCTGCCTGAAGGAAGAAGAAAATGAAACTCATCCCGGTGCTTACCGCCATTCTGGTGTCAGCAGGCCTGTACTTTTTGGTTTTTGAGTGTGATCTCCTGTTCGAGCTGGCACAGCCTGCGGAAACACAGGAAATGGCTACAGATACAGCGCAAGTAGAA
>CBDTYC010000204.1:0-5181 GCA_965364495.1 uncultured Yoonia sp.
ACCGACGGTGCAGGACCAGAGGTTGTCCTGGCTGCGCTTGAACACGTACCGCGACATGCAACTACAGGAATGAATTGATGGATGGTCTGATGTTGCTGGCCCTGATGGCTGGTTTGCTCTTGGTGCTAGGTGCCTTTGCCGGTGTGTTGGCCGGATTATTGGGGGTTGGCGGCGGGATCGTTCTGGTACCCGCGTTCTTTTATGTCTTCAGCGCACTTGGATATGACAGCCCCCAGCTGATGCAGTTGTGTTTGGGAACGTCGCTGGCGACGATCATCGTCACGTCGGTCCGGTCCGTTTTTGCCCACAATAAAAAGAGCGCGGTGGATTGGGACATTCTCAAGACGTGGATTATCGGCATCGCCATTGGCGCGGTTGCTGGTGTGGCTGTGGCCTCGTCCTTGCGGTCTGAAATCCTGCAGGCAATCTTTGGCGTGCTTGCCGTTCTTGTGGGGCTGTATATGGCGTTTGGACGCAGTCATTGGCGCGTCGGCGACGCTATGCCAAAAGGGGGTCTGCGCGCGGTTCTTTCGCCTGCCTTGGGTTTCTTGTCTGTTTTGATGGGCATTGGTGGTGGATCGTTCGGGGTGCCAACCATGAGCCTTTTCAACGTACCGATCCACCGTGCTGTCGCCACCGCCGCCGGTTTCGGCGTGATCATTGCGGTTCCGTCGGTCATCGGCTTTCTGATGGTCGATATTGAAGTCGCACCGCCTTTCACGATTGGCGCTGTGAACTTCCTTGCTTTTGGTCTGATCGTTTCAATGACCTTGATCACGGCCCCTTGGGGTGCTGCGTTGGCTCACCGGATGGATCCCGGACCGCTCAAGCGGTTGTTTGGCGGGTTTCTGATACTTGTTGCGCTGAATATGTTTCGTAAAGCGTTGGGATGGTAAACCAAGCCCTCGTGCACGACGGGTTCGCGGTTTTTCCGCGTGACCCGCGCGTGGCGGATTGGGCAAAGGCAGCGCAAAGCATTGGCAGCGAGATCTTGCGCGGCGACGGAGAACGTCGCCATGGCCGTACGTGGTTTGTGGGTGTGGATGCATTGCCGAACAAACCGGACGGGAGCATCGCAGGTGTGCCGCTGGCAGGGCAGTGGCTGCGCCATGTGACCGCGCCGCGCATCTGGCATGCGGCGCAGCTGTCAGTTGTGTTTCCGGGTTACCCTCGACAAGACCACGACGAAAGCGACGCCGCGCACAGGTTCCGGCGCAATCGCGATGCGGCGCATGTTGACGGGCTTTTGCCAGAGGGCCCGCAAAGACGGCGGCATTTGCGCGAACCGCACGGGTTCATTGCGGGGCTACCATTGAATGATATCGCCGCCAGCCCGTTGGTCGTCTGGCAGGGTAGTCACAGGATAATGCGCGCGGCGTTTGTGCGCTTTTATAAGCCGCATGATCCCGAAAACTGGGGCGATCTGGATGTGACAGAAGTCTACCAATCTGCCCGCCGCGAGGTTTTCGAAACCTGCAAACGGGTCCCGCTTGTTGCGAAGGCGGGGCAGGTGATTTTGCTGGACCGGCATCTTGTGCATGGTGTGGTCCCTTGGGATGCAAAGATCGCAGGCGATATGCGCATGGTTGCTTATTTCCGGCCCCATATTGCCGTCGCGGACTGGCTCTAGCTTTCGTGCTGATGGCGCAAATGGTGAAAATCGCGTAGCGACTTCCCGGTCTCGTCGACGAATAGGCTTGGCAGGATGCGCAAGCTGGTAATCTGATCCACGCGCACCTCGTCAAAGCCACGTGTCGTTTCGCACCAGACCACACAGGTCCAAAGCCGACCCCAATAATCAAGTTGAAGCGGGCGCACGGTGCGCTTGACCGTGTTCAGCACCAATTCCAGCTTTTGGCGTGTACGCACTGCCTGACGCAGGCTGGGCAAATGCTGAAACCCCCGTGCTGCATCGGCAAAGGGGTAGATCGCAAAACCATACCCTTGCGGTGCGCGGCTGCGATCTTCTGGCATCACAGCGTCAAGCTTGGCTGTCAGGGTCGTTGCTGCCGCAGATAGTTCAGCATCGTCGCTATGGGCGACAGCACCGAGACCGATATGCAGAGCCTCCATTTCCGTCATGGTCAGGTTTAGCGGGGGCAGGGTGATTGCCGCAGTGACGCGGTAGCCAATGCCGCGCTCGCCCTCGATTGGAACACCTGACGCGGCAAGTGTCTCCATATCGCGGTAGATCGTCCGCAGCGACACATTTGTGGCGCGTGCCAGGTCACCGGCACGGTGCAATGTGCCGTCCCGCAATATCTGGACCAGTTGCATCAGACGATCGGCACGGCGCATAAGTTTTCCCTTCGATTCGCCAGTAGTTTTGTCAATTTTCTGGCAACTGACAAGTAATTGTCACAAACTCGCTAAAACCCTTGTGAAAAAGGGTGTCGCGGGGTGGCAAAATTGATTTTCTCACTTCCCTTGCGCGCTTTGCGACCCTATTTGTCTTATCAGATGAATTAACCCAAGCCGGGCGCATGACCCGACAAAGGAGAGAAAGATGCTTAATAATATTGGCCTTCCGGGTCTTCTACTGATCGCTGTCGTGGTTCTGGTTCTGTTTGGACGCGGCAAGATTTCCAGCCTTATGGGCGAAGTCGGCAAAGGCATCACCGCGTTCAAAAAGGGCGTGGATGACGGCAAGAAAGAAATCGAGGACGGCATGGCAGAAGCCAAAGACGTCACGCCCGAAGAAGAAAAAGACAAAGCCTGATCTTGGTGTTTTTCCTAGCTGATAAGGACGGCATCTGATGTTTGGTCTTGGCGCAAGCGAAATGGTGGTGATCGGCATTGTGGCCCTGATCGTCATTGGTCCCAAGGATTTGCCGGGGCTGTTCCGGACGATGGGCCAGTTCACGGGCAAGGCCCGCATGATGGCGCGCGAATTTTCGCGTGCAATGGATCAGGCGGCAGACCAGTCGGGCGTCAACGAGATATCGAAAACGTTCAAAGCGGCGGCCAATCCCAAAAAGTTCGGGACTGACAAGCTCAAAGAAGCGACGGGCGTGACGAAAGGTCCGGCGACGTCGGCTCTGTCAGAGGAACGGCAGGCAGCGAAGGAAAAGATGAGCAAAGCCATGGGCGACGCGGCGGTTGCCCGCAAAGCCCGTGAGGCTGAAGAGGCCGCAAAGCCGGTCGCTGAACCCGAAGCGGCACCCAAGGCCCCCAAACCAGAGACTGACGCATGAGCACGCAAGATGACATGGAAAGCAGCTCAGCACCGTTGCTTGAGCATCTGACAGAACTGCGCTCGCGGTTGATCTATTCGGTCTCTGCCTTCCTTGTGGGCATGATCATTTGTTTTTCATTCGGTGGGATGTTGCTGGATTTCCTGCTTATGCCGATCGAACGGACTATGCGCAGCTTGGGCAATCCCAATCCGGTAATGCAGTATACCGCACCGCAGGAATACTTTTTTACGTTGATCCGGATTTCAATGGTTGGTGGTCTGACAATTTCCTTCCCGATTATCGCCTACCAACTCTGGCGCTTTGTTGCGCCGGGCCTGTACCGCAATGAAAAGAATGCATTTTTGCCATTCATCATTGCCTCTCCTGCCTTGTTTCTGGTCGGTGCGGCCTTCGCACATTACATTGTCGTGCCTTTGGCGATGGCCTTTTTCCTAGGCTTTGCTGACTTGCCGTCTTTTGTGTCGGCCTTGATGGTCGAAAGCGTGACACTGCCTGCCGGAACTGAATTGCTACCAAGTGCGACAGGTGGGGTAGCCCTGCCTGCGGCTGCAGCGGTTGCCGATAGTGGGGTCGACATCGTTTTTAACGGCAAGGTCAATGAAACACTTGATATCACGTTGAAAATGATTGTTGCCTTCGGGGTTTGTTTTCAATTGCCGGTGCTGCTGACGCTGATGGGGTCTGCTGGTCTGGCTAGCTCACGCGGTCTGCGTGGCACCCGTAAGTATGCCATGGTTGGCATCTTGATTGTCGCCGCCTTGGTGACCCCGCCTGACGTTACAACCCAGTTGATCCTGTTCGTTGTCGTCTACGGCCTTTACGAGATTTCGATCCATCTGGTCGCCGCCGTCGAGCGCAAGAAAGACCGCGTAGCGCGGGCAGAGGGCGTCATTGGCGAAGACGAGAGCCTTTTCGATATCGACGAAGATGATCTGGGCGACGAAGAGGCCCCGTCAGACACGGACGCCAAGCCTTGAGCAAGAAGTCACTGAAACGAATTGCAGACGCATTGGAACGCCTGAGCCCGCCTGCGGCTCGGGCTCCCGACTTTGCGCAAGCGTCGGCTTTTGTCTGGCATGCAGAGCCGGACAGGTTGGAACCCGTGGCGCAAGTGAACCGGATCGGGGTAGACCTACTTGTCGGAGTTGACCGGTCCCGCGATACGTTGCTGGCAAATACCTTGCAGTTCGCGGCTGGTATGCCCGCGAACAACGCCCTTCTCTGGGGCGCGCGCGGCATGGGAAAATCTAGCCTTGTCAAAGCGATACATGGCGCAGCTTGTGCAAAGCATCCAAACCTCAAGATGGTCGAGGTTCAGCGTGAAGACCTGCCCAGCATTGGCCGTTGTCTGAACATGCTGCGCGGTGCGGATGCGCGGTTTATCATGTTCTGTGATGATCTGTCCTTTGGCCATGATGATGCTCATTACAAGTCGCTCAAGGCGGTTCTGGATGGTGGGATCGAAGGGCGGCCAGAAAATGTCGTTCTCTATGCCACGTCAAACCGGCGTCATTTGATGCCGCGTGACATGATCGAGAATGAACGCTCGACCGCGATATCGCCTTCCGAGGCGGTGGAAGAGAAAGTGTCCTTGTCCGACCGCTTCGGTCTTTGGCTCGGTTTTCATCCCTGTTCGCAAGATGAATATCTTGAGATGATCAGGGGCTATTGCGGTGCGTATGATGTGAAGATCGACGATGCGACGCTGCGGGCAGAAGCAATCGAATGGCAGGCAACACGCGGCAGCCGCTCTGGTCGGGTCGCGTGGCAATATTTCACTGATTTGGCGGGTCGCCGAGGGGTGCGGTTGGCGTAAGGCGGATCAAAATCCACCCTGCGCGTTCCAGTCTCAGGGTAGATAATCTGCCGGATCAAGGCTCTGCAACCCGCGACGGACTTCGAAGTGCAAAATGCTTGGGTTGCCTGACCGGACCTTGCCGATTGTTTGACCGCGCGACACGCTATCATTTTTCGCAACGGTCAG
>CBDTYC010000205.1:0-5152 GCA_965364495.1 uncultured Yoonia sp.
TAGTGGTTGCCCGCTACGAAGGCATGACAGTTGCTGAAATGCAGGACCTGCGCGCACAAATGCGTGACGCAGGTGGTGCTGTACGCGTTGCCAAGAACAAGCTCGCTAAAATTGCCCTCGAGGGCAAGGCATGCGCAAGCATTGCTGAATACCTCGATGGCATGACTGTACTCGCTTACTCTGAAGACCCCGTCGCTGCGGCGAAGGTTGTCGACACATACGCCAAAGGGAATGACAAGCTTGTCGTTCTTGGTGGTGCTATGGGCGATACAGCATTGGATCCAGCTGGTGTGAAAGCCGTTGCCGGTATGCCATCCCGTGAGGAGCTTATTGCTTCCATCGTGGGTTGCATCGGTGCACCGGGCAGCAACATCGCCGGTGCCATTGGCGCGCCTGCTTCGAACATCGCAAGCATTCTCTCAACAATCGAAGAGAACGCTGCATAAAGCATCTGAATTGACTTAGGGGCATCCGCCCTGACGTTGGAACACAATTATAAAACGAACGGAAAGCATAAAATGGCTGATCTGAAAAAACTTGCTGAAGAGATCGTAGGTCTTACCCTTCTCGAAGCACAAGAACTGAAAACCATCCTCAAGGACGAGTATGGCATCGAGCCCGCAGCTGGCGGCGCTGTCATGATGGCAGGCCCTGCAGCTGGTGCAGGCGAAGCTGAAGCAGAGAAGACAGAATTCGACGTCGTTCTCAAGAATGCTGGCGCATCCAAGATCAACGTGATCAAGGAAGTTCGCGGCATCACCGGTCTTGGCCTGAAAGAAGCCAAAGACTTGGTCGAAGCTGGCGGCAAAATCAAAGAAGGCGCGTCCAAGGACGAAGCCGAAGAGATCAAAGCAAAGCTGGAAGCAGCTGGCGCAGAGGTCGAGCTGGCCTAAGCCCGCTTTTGGCGAAAACAAATTCGCCCCAAAAACTAGGCTGGATCTGCAATTTGTGGGTCCGGCCAAACCTGTCTTAGAGGTCGGTCAAATCGCTGACCTACCTCTTGGATAGGTTCCTCAAAGTCGGGAGGGTGCCGGTGGGACGGCAGCCACGAATAGACTTGGGACCTCCGGTCAAATGGGTAAAGCATCGCGGCCCAGGCGATGTAGAGCTCGAGAGACAAACAAAAGGTGACATCGCACATGGCTTCTACTTTTCTTGGTCAGAAACGCCTGCGCAAGTACTACGGCAAAATCCGTGAAGTACTTGAAATGCCGAACCTCATTGAGGTTCAGAAATCTTCCTATGATCTGTTCCTGCGCTCTGGCGACAGCGACACACCGCTTGACGGTGAAGGCATCAAAGGTGTCTTCCAGTCGGTGTTCCCGATCAAGGATTTCAACGAGACCGCTGTGCTTGAATTCGTCAAGTACGAGCTGGAGAAACCAAAATACGACGTCGAGGAGTGTCAGCAGCGCGACATGACCTACAGCGCGCCCCTGAAGGTGACGCTGCGTTTGATCGTATTTGAAGTAGACGAAGATACAGGCGCCAAGTCCGTCAAGGACATCAAAGAGCAAGACGTCTTCATGGGCGACATGCCTTTGATGACCCCGAACGGCACATTTGTCGTGAACGGCACAGAGCGTGTTATCGTATCCCAGATGCACCGCTCGCCTGGCGTGTTCTTTGACCACGACAAAGGCAAAACCCATTCTTCCGGTAAACTGCTGTTTGCCTGCCGCATCATCCCATACCGCGGTAGCTGGCTTGATTTCGAATTCGATGCCAAGGACCTTGTGTTCTGCCGGATCGACCGTCGCCGCAAACTGCCCGTGACCACGCTGCTTTATGCGCTGGGCATGGATCAGGAAGGCATCATGAATGCCTATTACAACACGGTTGAATACAAGCTCGACAAAAAGGGTACGGCTTGGACGACCAAGTTCTTCCCGGAGCGTGTGCGCGGCACACGTCCGTTGTTCGACCTCGTCGATGCCAAAACTGGCGAAGTTATCGCCAAAGCGGGCGAAAAAGTTACCCCACGTTCGGTCAAGAAATTGATCGACGCAGGTGAAGTGACTGATCTGCTGGTCCCATACGAAAACATCTTGGGCAAATTCGTATCCGAGGACATCATCAACGAAGAAACTGGCGCGATTTACGTCGAAGCCGGTGACGAGTTGACCGTCGAGCTTGATAAAGCAGGCGATGTCATCGGCGGTACGCTGAAGGATCTGGTCGATGCTGGGGTCAAGACGATCCCTGTTCTGGACATCGATAACATCACTGTTGGCGCATATATGCGCAACACGATGGCGGCAGACAAAAACATGAACCGCGAAACCGCGCTCATGGATATCTACCGCGTGATGCGTCCGGGCGAACCACCGACAGTTGATTCCGCGTCTGCGCTGTTTGATACGCTGTTCTTTGATAGCGAGCGTTATGACCTGTCCGCTGTTGGTCGCGTTAAAATGAACATGCGTCTTGATCTGGATGCCGACGACACGATCCGTACTTTGCGCAAGGAAGACATCGTTTCCTGCATCAAGGCGCTGGTTGAATTGCGCGACGGCAAGGGCGATATCGACGATATTGACCACCTTGGTAACCGTCGTGTTCGTTCTGTTGGCGAACTGATGGAAAACCAGTACCGCGTTGGTCTGCTCCGGATGGAGCGCGCGATCAAAGAGCGTATGTCGTCCGTCGAGATCGACACAGTGATGCCGCAGGACCTGATCAACGCCAAGCCAGCGGCCGCTGCAGTGCGTGAATTCTTCGGTTCCTCGCAGTTGTCGCAGTTCATGGACCAAACCAACCCGCTGTCCGAAGTGACGCACAAGCGCCGCCTGTCTGCGCTTGGACCCGGTGGTTTGACACGTGAACGCGCTGGCTTTGAGGTGCGCGACGTGCACCCGACCCACTATGGTCGGATGTGCCCGATTGAGACGCCAGAAGGTCCAAACATTGGTCTGATCAACTCGCTGGCGACATTTGCCCGCGTGAACAAATATGGCTTCATCGAAACACCATACCGCAAAGTAGTGGACGGCAAGGTGACGGATGACGTCAGCTATATGTCTGCGACCGAGGAAATGCGTCACACTGTGGCGCAGGCCAACGCGAACATGAACGCGGACGGTTCCTTCAACAATGAACTGGTCTCGACACGTAAGAACGGCGATTACACGCTGTCCCCACGTGAAAGCGTTGATCTGATCGACGTGTCGCCAAAGCAGCTGGTCTCGGTTGCGGCGTCTTTGATCCCGTTCTTGGAAAACGACGACGCCAACCGCGCTTTGATGGGCTCGAACATGCAACGTCAGGCGGTTCCACTTCTGCAGGCCGAAGCCCCACTGGTGGGTACCGGCATCGAAGAAGTTGTGGCGCGTGACAGTGGTGCGGCGATCATGGCAAAGCGTGCCGGTGTCATCGACCAGGTTGATGCGCAGCGTATCGTCATCCGTGCGACATCCGATCTGGCATTGGGCGACGCAGGCGTTGACATCTACCGCATGCGCAAGTTCCAGCGTTCCAACCAGAACACCTGCATCAACCAGCGTCCGCTGGTGAAAGTTGGTGATACGGTTCTGAAGGGCGAAGTTATTGCCGACGGTCCATCCACGGATATCGGTGAATTGGCGCTTGGCAAGAACGTGGTCGTCGCGTTTATGCCTTGGAATGGCTACAACTACGAAGACTCCATCCTGATCTCAGAGCGTATCGTGCGCGACGACGTGTTCACGTCAATCCACATCGAAGAATTCGAAGTGGCCGCCCGTGATACAAAGCTTGGGCCAGAGGAAATCACCCGGGATATTCCAAACGTTGGCGAGGAAGCCCTGCGCAACCTTGACGAAGCGGGTATCGTCTACATCGGTGCCGAAGTTGGTCCAGCAGATATCCTTGTCGGCAAGATTACACCAAAGGGCGAAAGCCCGATGACGCCGGAAGAAAAGCTTTTGCGCGCCATCTTTGGTGAGAAAGCATCCGACGTGCGTGACACATCCTTGCGCCTGCCCCCCGGTGACTTTGGCACCGTGGTCGAGGTTCGCGTCTTTAACCGCCATGGCGTGGAAAAAGACGAACGTGCCCTGCAGATCGAGCGTGAAGAGGTAGAACGCCTTGCCCGTGACCGCGACGACGAGTTGGCGATCCTTGATCGCAACATCTATGCGCGTTTGTGGGACATCATCGGTGGCAAGAAAGCGGCCAAGGGTCCAAAAGGCTTCAAGGCTGGCTCCATCGTCTCCGAGGAAAGCGTTGCCGATCTAAGCCGTGGTCAGCTGTGGCAGCTTGCCATGGAAGACGAAGATGATGCGAAAATCGTCGAAGCACTGAACGAACAGTACGAAATCCAGAAGCGTGCGATGGATGCCCGCTTTGAAGACAAAGTAGAGAAAGTGCGCCGCGGCGATGATTTGCCTCCGGGTGTGATGAAAATGGTCAAAGTTTTCGTGGCTGTGAAGCGCAAGCTGCAGCCCGGCGACAAGATGGCCGGTCGTCACGGCAACAAAGGTGTTATTTCCAAGGTTGTTCCCATGGAAGACATGCCGTTCCTTGCGGATGGTACACCAGTCGACTTCTGTCTGAACCCGCTTGGCGTTCCATCACGTATGAACGTCGGTCAGATCCTTGAAACACACATGGGTTGGGCCGCACGCGGTCTGGGTATCCAGATTGACGAAGCGTTGGGTGAATACCGCCGTTCCGGCGACCTGACACCTGTGCGTGAAGCGATGAAAATCGCCTACGGGGATGATGTCTATGAAGAAGGCATCGCTGGTATGGCCGAAGATCAGTTGATCGAAGCAGCAGGTAACGTCACAAGCGGTGTGCCGATTGCGACACCTGTCTTTGATGGCGCAAAAGAGGCTGATGTGAACGACGCGCTGGTGCGTGCCGGTTTCGACACCTCTGGTCAGTCGGTTCTTTTCGATGGTCGCACAGGCGAGCAGTTCTCGCGCAAAGTGACCGTCGGTGTGAAGTATCTGCTCAAACTGCACCACCTCGTGGACGACAAAATCCACGCACGTTCCACCGGGCCTTACAGCCTTGTCACGCAGCAGCCTTTGGGTGGTAAAGCCCAGTTCGGTGGCCAGCGTTTCGGGGAAATGGAAGTCTGGGCATTGGAAGCTTATGGCGCGGCTTACACCCTGCAGGAAATGCTGACTGTAAAGTCGGATGACGTGGCAGGGCGGACGAAAGTCTA
>CBDTYC010000206.1:0-5142 GCA_965364495.1 uncultured Yoonia sp.
AGGGGCGGTTGTTCCGTATTTCATTCTCGGGCGAGCATGCCTACGAGGTCGCGGTCCCGTCACGCTATGGCGAGAGCCTGCTCCGGATTTTGACGGCCCAGGCAGAAGTCATGGGTGGCGGACCATACGGAATGGAAGCACTGAACGTGCTGCGCATTGAAAAGGGCTTTATCACGCACGCCGAAATCCACGGACGCACAACTGCCTTTGATATCGGGATGGGGCGCATGGTCAGTGCCAAAAAGGACTGTATCGGCAAAGCGGCGGCAGCACGGCCCGGCCTGAATGGTGAAACGCGCCAGCAGCTTGTCGGCCTGCGTGCAAAGGGACCCGATGACGCCTTGACTGCAGGAGCGCATCTGTTTGAGGCGGGTGCTGCGGCAACCCGATTGAACAGTCAGGGATATGTGACATCAGTGTGTTATTCGCCGACGCTTGATACATATCTGGCACTTGGTTTTCTGGCGAACGGGGCTGCACGCCACGGCGAAGTGATAAAACTGCGCGATCATTTGCGTGATGTCACGCAAGAGGTGACAGTCTGTGATCCCGTCTTTTTTGACCCAACCGGAGGGCGCGCCCGTGGCTGACCTGATAGCACTCACGCCTTGCAGCGATCTGTTGCCTTTGGAAGAGGGGGGGATCGTTGTCACTGAGGTCAACGTCGACTGCCTGACATCGGTGGCCCCTTTCAAGGGCAAGAACAAGGCCGTCTCTGACAGTCTCAAAGCGCAGTTTGGCGCGACATTGCCCGCTGCAAACCGGCGTTCTGGCGCGGTCTCGTGGTTCGGGCATGGGGTTTGGTTGGTTGCGGGGGCCGTGGCGCTGGACGGGCTGGCGGCTGTGACCGATCAATCAGATGCATGGGCACTTGTCCAGATCACAGGGCCGCGCGTCGAGGATGTCCTGGCGCGTCTGGTTCCTGTCGATTTGCGCAATACTACCTTCAAGAAGAACCATGTTACCAAGACGATGTTGGGACATATGTCCGTCACGATCACGCGGATCGGGCCGCAAACCTTCGAGATTATGGCGATGCGGTCAATGTCTGCGACCTTGGTGCATGACTTGGCAGTGGCCATGCGTGGTGTCGCGGCGCGCTAGATCAAAGCCCCTTGCGCTTTGATGCGACCGGCAGCGAATTCCGGGCGCGTAAGAAGGATTGGCCTTTGGTGCGAATTGGCAGATACTACGTGTTATGAGTCTGCCACCCGGTTTCCTTGATGAATTGCGCAATCGGCTGTCCCTTGGGCAGGTCGTGGGCCGTAAGGTCATGTGGGACACCCGCAAATCCAATCAGGGCAAAGGTGATCTTTGGGCGTCTTGCCCGTTCCACCAAGAAAAAAGCGCAAGCTTTCACGTCGATGATCGGAAGGGGTTTTATTACTGCTTTGGTTGCCATGCCAAAGGTGATGCGATTTCCTTTGTCCGCGAAACCGAAAATGTCGAGTTTATGGAAGCTGTGAAAATACTCGCGGCAGAGGCCGGGATGCCCGTTCCTGACCGCGACCCGCGGGCGCAGGAAAAAGCGGATGCGCGGACTGTGCTTGTCGATGTGATGGAACAGGCCGTCCAGTTTCACCGACTGCAGCTACAGACCGCTGTCGCAGCAGACGCGCGTGATTATCTAGAGCGGCGCGGTCTAAGTGCTGAGGCGCAAGCGCGCTGGGATATCGGATTTGCACCAGCAAATGCAGGTGTTCTGGAGCATCTACAAGGCAAAGGGATTGATCCTGAACTGGTCGTCGACGCTGGCCTTGCGGCCGAGAGTGATCGGGGCAGCGGGCTCTATAATCGGTTCCGCGACCGGATCATGTTTCCGATCCGTGATGCACGTGGCCGTGCCATCGGCTTTGGCGGGCGGGCGATGGACCCCAATGCGCCTGCGAAATATTACAATTCACCCGAGACAGCGTTGTTTGACAAAGGCCGCAGCCTTTATAACCACGGCCCAGCACGCGAGGCGGCGGGCAAAGGCAAGCCGCTGATCGTGGCCGAAGGTTATATGGATGTGATCGCGCTGTCAGAGGCCGGTTTTACCGCAACCGTCGCCCCATTGGGCACGGCGATCACCGAGGACCAGTTGCGCCTGTTGTGGCGGATCGCACCAGAGCCGATAATTGCACTTGATGGTGATACCGCCGGATTGCGGGCCGCGATGCGTCTGATTGAAATCGCCTTGCCGCTGCTGGAGGCCGGACAGTCATTGCGGTTTGCCTTGATGCCCGAAGGCATGGACCCCGACGATCTGATCAAAGCGCAAGGGGCGGGGGCGATGCAGGCGCTGCTGGATCAAGCTATCCCGATGGTGCAACTGCTGTGGCAACGCGAAACCGAAGGCAAGGTTTTCGACAGTCCCGAACGCAGGGCGGCGCTCGACAAGACGTTGCGCGAAAAGATCAAATTGATCCAAGACCCTTCGATCCGTAACCATTACGGGCAAGCTATCAAAGAGATGCGATGGGCTTTGTTTAGCCCGCGCAAATCAGCCGCGCCACGTGCGACAAGTGGCCGTGCGTGGAACAGCAAACAGGACCCGTGGAAGCGCGATGTAAGCCCCGTCGCTACCGCACGCAGTTCTGCGCTGGCAGGCGCTACTGCGGATCAGGACCACGTGCGCGAAGCGGTCATTCTTGCTGCAATGATTGCGGCACCGGCGGTTGCCGTTGATTTCGAAACACCGCTTGAGCAGATGGGCAGCCTTGATCCGATGCACCGCGATATTCAGGCCTGTCTACTGCGGCATCTTGGCGCAGCGGATTTGCGGGCTTGTGTGATCGAAGATCTTGGAACGACGCCTCTTGAAAAGCTGATGGGACAGAACCATGTCGCTATTAGCCCTGTCATCCGACGTGGGGGTGATCCGGATATTGCAAGGCTTTGTCTGGCAGAAGAGTTTGCAAAGCTGACCGCGCGCCGTGGTCACTTACGCGAAATCGAAGATGCCGTAGAAGACCTGAACGGGGTTGCTGACGAAGGGCTGACATGGCGCATTGCACAGGCGACTGCCGCAGTGGATAAGGCGGGACGCGGCGATAACGAAGACAAGGCAGAATATGCCTTTGGGGAAAACGGCGCCCGCATGAAGAAAGAGGAACAAAGTGCTTTTGATCAACTTCTCGAAAAGATCAACTTTGCCAAGGGCCGTGACAGACCTAACTGACAGACGACGCAACACACAATAAAAACAGGGCCGTACTGCCTTGCGAATCGCCTCAATGCGGGGTTGATTCGAACGAAACCGAATCAGCCGAATCACATTGGCTCGAAACGACCGCTTTGAAAGGGCATTTTGCATGGCCGCGAAAGATAACGACGACCGTAAAGATGCGGACCAGGATGGCGATATCAGCCTTGATATGAGCCAGGCTGCAATCAAGAAGATGATCGCTGACGCACGCGAGCGTGGTTACATCACATACGATCAACTGAACGCCGTTTTGCCGCCAGAGCAGGTATCGTCGGACCAGATCGAAGACGTGATGTCGATGCTGTCCGAGATGGGTATTCAGGTTACCGAAGAAGAAGAAAGCGAAGAAACCGACGAGGATCAAGGCAACACAGCCGTTGCGACCGTTTCGGGATCGCGCGATGTGACCATTGGCGGCGCAGAGGCCGAAAAACTTGACCGTACGGATGACCCCGTGCGGATGTACCTGCGCGAGATGGGTTCCGTCGAACTGCTGTCGCGCGAAGGCGAAATCGCGATTGCAAAGCGGATCGAGGCGGGTCGCAATACAATGATCCTCGGGCTTTGCGAAAGCCCGCTGACATTCCAGGCGATCACCATTTGGCGTGACGAACTTTTGACCGAAGACATCTTGCTCCGTGATGTCATCGATCTTGAAACCACCTTTGGTGACCAGCTTGATGAAGAGGTCGGCGCCGAAACAGTCGTGTCTGCGGCTGCAGGTGGCGAAGACAAGAAGGAAGCCAAGCAGGAACTGGACGCCGACGGCAACCCGATTGCCAAAGATGACGATGACGATGATGAAGATCAGGCCAATATGTCACTGGCCGCAATGGAGGCCGCGCTAAAGCCGCGCGTCCTTGAAACGCTCGAGATCATTGCGCGCGATTTTGCAGACCTTTCCGATATGCAGGATGCACGGATGTCCGCGACACTGAACGAGGATTCATCGTTCACTGACAAGCAGGAAAAGAAGTACCAGAAGCTGCGGTCAGAAATCGTGGAATTGGTGGTTTCGCTTCACTTGCACAACAACCGCATCGAAGCGCTGATTGATCAGCTTTACGGCATTAACCGCCGGATCATGTCGATCGACAGCTCTATGGTGAAACTTGCCGACCAAGCGCGGATCAACCGCCGTGAATTTATTGACGCGTACCGCGGTCGTGAACTTGACCCGAACTGGCTTGAAGATATGGCCGCAAAGTCCGGTCGCGGTTGGCAGATGATGGTCGAGAAATCCACAGCCAAGATCGAAGAACTGCGCGGCGATATGGCCCAAGTCGGCCAATATGTTGGCGTCGATATCACTGAATTCCGCCGCATCGTGCAGCAAGTCCAGAAGGGCGAAAAGGAAGCGCGGCAGGCCAAGAAAGAAATGGTCGAGGCAAACCTGCGCCTCGTAATTTCGATCGCGAAGAAATACACCAACCGTGGCTTGCAGTTCCTTGATCTTATTCAGGAAGGTAACATCGGCCTGATGAAGGCCGTGGACAAGTTCGAGTATCGTCGCGGCTATAAATTCTCGACCTATGCGACATGGTGGATCCGTCAGGCGATTACACGCTCGATCGCTGATCAGGCGCGCACGATCCGTATTCCGGTGCATATGATCGAAACGATCAACAAGCTGGTGCGCACGGGTCGTCAGATGCTGCACGAAATCGGCCGCGAGCCGACGCCGGAAGAATTGGCAGAAAAGCTGCAGATGCCTTTGGAAAAGGTCCGCAAGGTGATGAAGATCGCCAAGGAGCCGATCTCGCTTGAGACCCCTATCGGGGACGAGGAAGACAGCCAGCTGGGCGATTTCATCGAGGACAAGAATGCCGTGCTGCCATTGGACAGCGCCATTCAGGAAAACCTCAAGGAAACCACGACGCGGGTTCTGGCAAGCCTCACCCCGCGCGAAGAGCGTGTGCTGCGCATGCGCTTCGGCATCGGCATGAACACCG
>CBDTYC010000207.1:0-5139 GCA_965364495.1 uncultured Yoonia sp.
CCGCGTCTTGCACCCTGCGAAACCGGTCTCCGCCCAGCTTCGTGCCGCCGAACCACCGTGTCACCACGATGATGTGGCCCTCCAGCCCTTCCCGCTCCAGCATCCGCAGGATCACCATCCCTGCGCCGCTTTCGCCGTCGTCGTTTTTCAACGGCCCATCGGGCAGCAAAACCGCCCAGGTATTATGCGTCGCTTTGGCGAATTTCTTGCGGCGGCACAGCGTTTTGACAAAGGCCTTCGCCTCGTCTGCTGATGCCACAGCACCACCCGCGACCGCGTATTTCGACCCCCGGTCGCTCAGTGCATTTTCGATAAGTTTCAGTGTGTTGCCCGCGTGCTTACGACGTCACTTCGCGTGCCGCGTCGCCGCTGCATCCCACGTGATCTGTCAGTCCCCCGAGCGGCGATGATCCGGTCGCCGCAACCATGCAGTTTTGCGCGTCGGCGTTCCAGACCATGCCGACAGGGCAGCTTTGGCTCGGGGCCGTTTGCGGGGCGGATTGGGACAATGCTGCGCCGGGCAGCAAGACAAGGGCGATAACCATCAGACGCATGATACTCTCCTGCAACGGGTGTGTTGCAGGGATTGTACGGCAATCCGCGCCAATTTCAAAGCACCCGCTTGGTCGCGTGGATCAGCCGCGTTGCAAGGTCTTGAAGGTGTCGCGGTTCACACAGTATTCGGGTGCTTCGTTCAGGGTTGTCTCGTTATCCAGCAGACGGTCACATTTGCCGACTTCGCTACACCCCTGACACCCTGTGATCATATCCGCATAGGCGTCCAAAGATATCCTGCCTTCATCAAACGCCGAGGACAAATCCACGTTGTTGGCATTGGCCATTTTGATGACGCGGAAAAAGTGTTCGCGGGCGTTTCCAAGGGTCTGCATGACGGCTCCTCCTGTGTGCGGTCGTGAACAGAATACACGCCCGCCCGAAGGCCCGCCTTGCGCTAGATCAAGTCAGTAGCTGTACCCTGCGCCCGTCGCGATGGCCTGTCGCAATGACCATTCTGCCCAAGTTCCCCGACCGCCACGCATCCGGATTTCAGTCAATTGCGCCTGTGCCAGAACAACATCACCCGCCTCTGCATAGCCTTGCCCCATATAGGACCGCGCAAGCACGTTGTCGGGATTTGCCGCAAGTGCGGCCTGATAATAGCGCATCCCCAGATCGCCCCGTCCCGATTTACGATGCGTAAACCCATAGTAGGTCAACGCCATGCTGTCCGTCGGATCATCGAGTGTATCCAGCACATCAAGGGCTGCTTGCAGATAGCCTTTATATGCCAATTCGCGCACGTCATTCATCCGCGCACTGTCGTCGTTGCTGCTGTCTGCGGGGGTCATGCAGGTTTTCGTCGCCAAATCCCAGACGAGTCCTTCGTCACAGACCGTCGTCGTCTCGGATGGCGTGGGCGGCGTAAAGCTTTCTTCGCCAGCGGCAAACGCCGCAAATGGAAACAGGACGAGGGACAATGTGATCAGGCGCATCGGGATCTCCTTGGAAGGTTTCATAAAGACCTAGCTCTTGTCTGCACCAAGGAAAGGCCGACACCTACCAGATCAAGCCCACGATCACGCAAATCCATGCAACGCCGACACCTACGGCAGTGACCGCGACCGCAGCCGATCCGCAGTCTTTGGCCTGCATTGCCGCATCCCGCTTTTCGGTGCTGATGTCATCCACGACGCGCTCGATCGCTGTGTTCATGCATTCAGCGGCAAGTATGATGATGCCCCCCATCAAAAGCATCCCCCGCTCACCAGCCGAAAGTGGCAACACGAACGCCAAGATGCCAAAAACCGCGTTCGCAATCAGCCACTGCGACAAAGAGCCTTCGGTTTTGTAAACATGGGACAAGCCAGCCCATGACCAGATCGCCCGCTGTCTGACCCGCATTATCTGCTGCCACATGTTTGCATTCCCAATCGTGATTAATCTGATTGCCACATCTTTGTGCGATCCAGTGCGCACTGCCAAGTCCCTAGACTGACCCTACGAAACAATTGACCCAGCCTGTGACCTGCCTACCTTTGTTATAGAAACCCAAGGACGATCATCATGTATCCCAACTATGCACGCACGGAACGCATTGCCGATGGCACAATGCATGCGATTGGTGTGCTTGGGGCGTCAACCGGTGCAATCGCGTTGATTGTCTGGTCGGCCGGTGTTGCCTCTGCCGGGCAAGTTGCGGCGATTGCAATTTATGGCGCGACGCTGATTGCGACATTTGCGGCCTCTGCCCTTTATCACTTTACCCCTTGGGAACATGTCAGGCCGCTTTTACGTCGCTTTGACCATGCCGCGATTTACCTCAAGATAGCAGGTACTTACACACCGTTGGTTGTGATGGTTGGCAGTGGATTTGCCTATGCGGTACTGGCAGTTGTTTGGTCGCTGGCTTTCGTGGGAATGGTGCTAAAGCTGTTTTTCTGGCGCACACCCGGGCGTTTCGGACCTGCGCTTTATCTTGTGATGGGCTGGCTTAGCCTTGCGTTGATCTGGTCGCTCTGGCCGATTGTTCCGGCCCCGGCGATGCTTTTGATGGCGGCTGGCGGGTTACTCTATACCTCGGGTGTGCCGTTTTACGCCTCTGAGACGATGAAATACGCGACAGCAATCTGGCACGGCTTTGTTGTGGCCGCTTCTGCCTGTTTTTTTGCTGCAATCGCAATTTCAGTTGTCGCTGTGGCCTAGCCTTTCTACCAATTACAGCCCTGCCGACACGCGCTGTACCGTCCGCAACCGATCGGCATTTGCCGGATGGGTGCCCAGGAAACGATCACCCGGATCGGGAATGCGGAAAAAGAACTGCGCACCGTTTAGCGGATCAAACCCTGCCGAGGCTGCGATGCGCGTGCCCAGCGCATCAGCTTCGAGTTCGAACTCTTTGGAATAGGTGCGTGCGCCCACGCCGGCACCAATGCGCGTTGCCGCTTCGATCGTGCTTTGGTCAGTTGCCCCCAAGACCCCCGCCAAACCGCCTATCAGCAAGGCCCCCACCACAGCATTGTTCTGTTGCCGCGCAATATGCCCTTCGATGTGGTGTGCTGCCTCATGCGCCATCACAAAGGCAATTTCATCGCGGTTGCGGGCCTCGGCGATCAGCGGAACCGTGAATGCGATGATCGGCCGCCCGTTAGGGTCAAGTGTTTGGTAGGCATTCACCGGCTGATTTGGCCGGTCGTCAACGACAATCTGGAAATCGCAGTTCTGGCTTGGGCTGCGTTGGCGGCACAACTGTTCAGCCACTGGTTCAATACGCGCCACTGCAATCTTGAAATTCTCGATGGCTTGCCGCTGCGAAAGCTGTTGGGGCGCAACGGTAGGTTGAAGAGCAGGAAGGTCGCGCGGCTGATCGACAATTGCGGGGGTACAAGCCCCCAGACCCATTATGAATGCAAGGGTAAAAGATCGCATTTCGCTGTTCCATCCTGACTGCTTCGTTGCAGGGACACTAGCACATGGCTTGGTCCATTCCAGCGCGGATTGCGTCGCCCTTGGACCCCCGCTAGGCTGTCATCATGTTTACGATAGAACACGATTATGATGCGACCGTTGTCACACTGGTGGACGAAGGCGACGCCCCGCTAAAGGAAGACGTGATCGTCAATGCATTTGATGATTGCGTCACGATTAACCAATGGGACCCGCGCAGCAATTCATCAGTGCAGATTACCCTTTCCCTAAGCCAATTGCGCGACCTCGAGGCGGCGCTGGACTTGCCCGAAGGGATATACCGTTTGCGCAAAGTCTGAGATGACTGCTCGGGCGGCGACACTGGCAAAGAAGTATACGAATACAGCAAAAGGGTGCAGAGCCACATGACGACCGGTTTTTATTGGGATGAGCGGTGCTTTTGGCATGGCGGCGGAAACTATGCGGGCATGCTGCCTGTCGGTGGTTTGGTACAGCCACTGGATGGCGGGTTGCCCGAAAGCCCTGAGACCAAGCGCCGCCTGAAAAACCTGATCGAAGTCACAGGGCTGGCAAAGGAATTGGCCATGTGTGGTGCAGAACCCGCCACACGCGAAGACCTGTTGCGCGTCCATCCCGCAAGCTATCTGGACCAGTTCAAGGCGTTGTCCGACGCGGGCGGCGGCGAATTGGGGCGGCGCACCCCGTTCGGCCCGGGTGGGTACGAACTGGCCGCGCAATCGGCTGGTTTGGCCAAAGATGCCCTTGCTGCTGTGTTGCGGGGCGATGTTGCCAACGCCTATTCCCTTTCGCGCCCGCCCGGACACCACTGTTTGCCCGATTACCCGAACGGGTTCTGTTTGCTCAACAATATCGGCATCGCAATCGAGGCCGCCAAAGCCGCCGGCAGTGCCCAACGCTTTGCCGTGCTGGACTGGGATGTGCATCATGGGAACGGAACCGAAGCCGTGTTTTACGACCGATCCGACGTTCTGACTGTCTCACTTCACCAAGACCGCAACTACCCGATGGATACCGGCGCTTTTGCTGATCGCGGAACAGGTGACGGTACCGGATACAACCTCAATATTCCGCTGCCGCCCGGGACGGGTCACACGGGGTATCTGGCTGCAATGGAGCGGCTTGCCCTGCCTGCAATCCGCGATTTCGCCCCTGACGTGGTGATTGTCGCCTGCGGATTTGACGCAGCGGCCAATGATCCCTTGGGCCGGATGCTGGCCACCGCCGAGACCTTTACCCAAATGACGCGTCAAGTCATGGCCCTGACAGACGACCTATGCGGTGGAAAGCTACTGATGGTCCACGAAGGTGGATATTCCGAAACCTACGTCCCCTTTTGCGGCCACAACGTATTGCAGGAAATGTCGGGCAGCCAGATCAACGCGCCTGATCCCTTTGCCGAGGTTTTTCCATTGCGCCAGCCTGATGCGCGGTTTGATGCGTTTCTGGATACGTGGATCGCCGATATGAAAGCCGCGTTATAGCGGGCGACCGTTGTCTTTGCGCCGTGACACCCATATTTGAGGGGCAGTAGCTGCACAGGACTTCACGATGCCAACACCCAACCCTGCCGACCTCAAAACCCGCGGAGACCGATTCGAGCGAATTCGGCAACACGTTGCTGCCGCGGACGATCAACCCGTTCGGGTGGTCGAATATTTTCATCCCCGGATCGAGGAATTGTGTGACACCCTG
>CBDTYC010000208.1:0-5122 GCA_965364495.1 uncultured Yoonia sp.
CCAGCGCAGTAAAGCGTGTCTTTGCAGTTGTTGGGATAAATTCAACAGCGTCGTTATCGCCAAAGATTGCCGCTGCAACAGCGCGACAAACACTGACGTCGATGCCTTCCCACACGCCGTTTTCGTCTGGCGACGCAAAGCCGACAACACCGGTTGTCACACCACAGTTCAACACGCCACGTGCCTTGACGTCGTCAAGCGTCGCAGCGGATGCCACACCAGCGACAACGCCAGCGGCTGTTAGTGCGCCAAAAAATACGGATTTATTCATAGGTACCTCTTCCTGAGTTCTCACCATGTCAGGTGAAATTTCTTGTGTCCCGTCCCGATAGACAGACATTTTTAGTGGCACGGTTGGTTCCGCACCAATGTACCGAAACTTTGATTATTCGGCATAAGAGTCAAGTGCTGAGATGGTGAAAGGCCGGTGGCATGCTCATAAATTGGGCATTTATTTTCAATGTTTGCGCTAACAGTTCGCCGGCGACTTAATCTTGTGCGAGGACATAAAAGCGCGCAGCGTCCATGAAACCCTTTTGCTTGGCCTGCTCGCTTTGAGTTGCCAGATCGTCTTCGCCCCACTGCTCGATCTGCCAATGCTCGTCGATGCGGGACAAAAGCCATGCCTCTTCAGCGGTCAACGCGCCTTTTGTCACCGCAAGCGCCAGCACCAAAGAGCCCGAAATGCTTATCAAATCGTGCGCTGCAGCCAGCGCAAAGTCATCAAAAGCAACAAGTTCTTTGTGCAAGTTCACAAGTGCCTGTGGTGGCTGCGCGACATGCATAACACCTTCGCCGACAGCCAACCGTGCATCCAGCTCTTTCGCCGACCAATCAAGGATCGGATCCCAGCCAGCCGCCTGACGCTTGATCAGCGCCTCTGGTCCTGCCGCACGGTAACACAGCAGGTCGCTATCGCCGTATTCCGCCAAAAGTTCGACCACTTCGTGACGTTGCGTCCGCACTTTGTCGATAGCAGCATTTGCGCCCCGTGTGACCGGCATTGTTGTCGGATCAAGGACATCTTTTTGCGCATCCCATTCCTCTGCAATCGCTTGTGCCATTGCTTGGGTTGGCACCTGTAGCGTTGCCTTGGCGGGTGTACGCACTGGTCGGGCATCCAGAAGGACGGTGAATCCACCCTCAATCGGTGTTGCCGTTGCGGTTTTCCAGAACCGTTTGGGTTTCCAGTCACTCATCTCGTCATGATCCCAGAAGTTGATCAACAGCCGCCGAGAGGGCTGTGAATGTTTCGATCATGGCGTCGGGCTTCAAGGTATCTGCCGCGTGATACCCCCATGTGACGCCGATTTTCCTGATGCCAGCCGCCCGTGCCATGTCCATGTCATAGGTTGTGTCACCCAGCATGACAGCGCGCGCAGGTGCTACGCCTGTTTCATTCAGGGCCGTCAGGATCATGGAAGGATCGGGCTTTGACGGGTGGTGGTCGGCGACTTGTTCACTATGGAACACGCCCGACAGACCATGACGTTCCAACATCTTGTCCAGCCCGCGACGGGATTTGCCAGTAGCAACAGCAAGCAACGTGTGATCCTGTGCCCTCAACACGTTCAACGCGTCAAGTGCGCCGGGAAAAAGTGGGCTAAGCTCTGCGTTTCCGTCAGGACCGCGCAGATCGTTGAAGGCATCTTTGTAAGATTGAACCAAATGCGCACGTTCTGCACTGGATGCCTCTGGGCATAGTTTGGCGAAGGCCTCGTTCAACGACAGCCCCACAATCGAAAGAACAGATTTGCGCTCTGGCATCGCGAAATGGGAGGCGCCAAATGCCGACGTCATCGCGGCCATAATCTCGGCCTGACTGTCGACAAGTGTTCCGTCGACGTCAAATATCACAAGGCGCAGATCACTCATCAGGCATATTGAATGGATCAACAGGCGCGTGGCCGACAACCCAGCCCACGAAATCCCACGTGTTCTGCATATGCTCTGGCAGGGGCGCGGTCAGGTGCAATGTGGCACCTGTCGCAGGATGTTCAATCGTCAGGCTACGAGCATGCAGGTGCAGCTTGCGTCCGATCTCGCTGCCCATGCCTGCACCCCAGCCATCGCCAAGGTTTTCCTGACCTGAACCGCCGTATTTGCCGTCACCGACAATCGGATGTCCGATCTCGGCCATATGTGCGCGCAACTGGTGGGTACGTCCCGTGATCGGGACCAACGCACACCAGGCGGCACGGCTGGCCAGTGTATCCATCACAGCATAGTCAGAGGTCGCACGCTTGGCGCCTTCGGTGCTTTCCACATCACGCGGATGCACGCAGCGCATCTTTTCATTTTCGCCACCGCGACCATGACCGGCCGATTTGACCAAACCGTATTTGATCGTGCCCGCGCGTGGATGCGGAACACCTGCGACAGCGGCCCAGTAGATTTTACGGGTTTCACGGTGCTTGAGGTTCTCGGTCAACTGTTTGGCCATCATGCGGGTTCGGGCCAACAACAACACGCCAGAGGTGTCCTTGTCCAAACGATGCACCAAACGGGGCTTTTCGTCGTAGTCAAACATCAACGCCTCGGCCAATCCGTCCACATGGCGGGTGGTGTTGGTGCCGCCCTGCGTAGCCAGTCCATGCGGCTTGTTGATCGCGATGATGTGGTCGTCTTTGTAGATCACGCAGGATTGAATCAGCTTGGCATCGGCCTTTGTTACGCCATGCTTGGCAAGTGACGCAGCAGCTGCGGCCTCTTGTTCCGTCGGTAGCGGTGGAATGCGGACCGTCTGGCCGACTTCGACCCGCGCGTTGGACTTCACACGTCCACCATCCACACGGATTTCTCCTTTGCGGCACATCTTTTCGATGCGCCCTTGGGTCAAATGCGGGAACAGGCGGCGCAGGTAGCGATCAAGCCTTTGGTCACCGTCGTCTGGGCCAATCACCCGTGTTTGTACGCTACTCATGCCCAGATTCCCCGTGCCAAAACCACACCGGCGGCAACCGCCAGCAATGAACCCGCCACCGATACACCCACATAGGTCGTAGCGGCGCCGATCTGTCCTTTTTCGAACAATGTGTACGCCTCAAGCGAAAAAGCCGAAAACGTCGTAAAGCCCCCCAGAAATCCGGTCATGGCAAGCAGGTTCAGATGCGACATGCCTTTCTGAAACGACCACACGACAAAAAGGCCCATCAGAAAACTGCCCAGCAAGTTCGCGGCGATAATCGCAACAGGAAATCCGTCGCGGACCAACCACAGGCCAAGACCGAAACGGCAAACAGCGCCCAAAGCACCACCTACTGCAACAGAGATCAAAGACGTCATCATCATCCGGCTGCAATCGCGCTTTGCTGCCCGATTGTCAATTCTTGCTGCGTTTTGCACGCAACCCGGCAAAGTAATCGACGCGTTTTTTCAACTCACGCTCAAAGCCGCGATCGACAGGGGTGTAAAAGATACCGCGCTTCATGGTTTCGGGAAAATAGTTCTGTCCGCTAAATCCGTCCTCTGCGTCGTGATCATAGGCATAGCCTGCACCATACCCCTGTTCTTTCATCAAGGATGTCGGTGCGTTCAGGATATGTGCGGGGGGCGGTTCCGATCCGGTTTTCTTGGCGGCAGCGACCGCGGCCTTATAGGCCACGTAGACAGCATTCGATTTCGGAGCAAGTGCGAGGTAGGTCAAGGCCTGCGCCAACGCGAGCTCTCCCTCTGGCGACCCCAACCGTTCATAGGTCTCCCACGCCTGCAAGCACACTGCTTGCGCCTGTGGGTCGGCCAGCCCGATGTCTTCGACTGCCATGCGGGTGATCCGGCGGGCTAGAAAACGGGGATCTTCGCCCCCTGCCAGCATGCGCGCGAACCAATAAAGTGCCGCGTCGGGGTCCGATCCACGCACGGATTTATGCAAGGCGCTGATCAGGTTGTAATGCTCGTCCCCCGACTTGTCGTATTTCACGGCTCGCTTCATCAAACGCTTGGTCAGGTCTTCGGTGGTCAGCTTCTTGTCCGTTTTCCACGCACTTATCTGCTCGATCAGGTTCAACAGCGCACGCCCGTCACCATCGGCCATCTCAAGCAAGGCATCGCGTGCAGGTCCGTCAAGTGGCAGGGCCTTGTCCAGCTCCTTTTCCGCGCGCTGCGCCAGCAGTTCCAAATCCTTGAGGTTCAACCGGGTCAGGACAAACACCTGAGACCGGCTTAGGACGGCTGCGTTCAACTCAAAACTGGGATTTTCTGTAGTGGCACCAACCAGCAGGATCGTGCCGTCCTCCATGTAGGGCAGAAACCCGTCCTGCTGGGCTTTGTTGAAACGGTGGATTTCGTCGACAAATAGCAACGTGCCCTTGCCGTTTTGGCGGCGCATCTTTGCAGCCTCGAACACTTTGCGCAGTTCAGGCACACCAGTGAAAATCGCGCTGATCTGAACGAAATGCAGGTCCGTTTCATCCGCCAGAAGGCGCGCAATTGTCGTTTTGCCCACACCGGGCGGGCCCCAGAAAATCAAAGACGACAGCGAACCAGAGGCCAGCATCGTTCCCAAGGGCGCGTCAGGCCCAAGGACCTGTTGCTGCCCGATCACCTCAGACAGTTTTGCAGGCCGCAGTCGATCCGCCAGCGGACGCGGGCCTGCGGGGGTATCTTTCGGCGTGCTGTCAAATAGATCGGCCATAGAGCAAACATATGCCTTGTGCAAAAAAGCGAAAGCCCCGCTGGGATAGCGAGGCTTTCAAATTCATTCGCGCAGTTGGAACTTAATCTTCGAGCGCTTCAAACTCTGCCAGACGTGCTTTGTCTGCGGCACCTTTGGCATCGACGTCGCGGTCGACGAACTCGATGATCGCCATTGGCGCCATATCACCGTAGCGGAAGCCTGCTTTGATGATACGGATATAACCACCCTGACGCTCTGCATAGCGTGGGCCGATTGTGTCGAACAGTTTGGCAGTGTGCATTTCCTGCTTCAGCTGTGCGTTTGCCTGACGACGTGCGTGCAGGTCGCCGCGCTTGCCCAAAGTGACAAGCTTTTCGACGATGCGGCGCAGTTCTTTCGCCTTTGGCAGTGTTGTTTTGATCTGCTCATGTTCGATGAGCGAGCCAGCCATGTTCGCGAACAGCGCCTTGCGGTGCTCGTGTGTGCGGTTCAGGCGGCGGTAACCTC
>CBDTYC010000209.1:0-5107 GCA_965364495.1 uncultured Yoonia sp.
ACCGGCAAAATTCTCATAGCCTCTTTCAAACTCGAAGCCTAGCAAGTCGGGTGTGCTGTTAAAAATAACATCTGCAAAAATGCGCTGTGTCTTGAGGAAATCCTCTTGAACATTGCGCGAGACCGCACTGAGGCCGGCACCCGCGAGTGGCGAAAGCGAATTGATGTGCTGGCTGCGACGCCCGTGGTGAAACCTTTCCCGGAAATTCCGGAAGTGGCAAACAATAGAGTTCTGGGGTTGGTTTTTGTCGGCCGTCAATTCAGAAATGCATGCTTCAACATCTGAAATCAGCCCATCGAATTGGTCGGCGATCGGGAAAGCATCACGCTTGCGTTCGAGCGCCTTTGTGACGGTTTGTGCCCCCCCAATGACCGTGACCCACCGGTGTGCGCCGCCGCCAAAGCCTCCCGTCCAAAAGTGCTTGTCTGAACGAACGACTGTCGGAAAATAAACCGGCCAATAGGAATGCAGATAATGCGATTTCCAGATCCGATAGGACTCGTGCAGATCAATGCGCCGGTAGTCCTTTGTCGAAGCTAGCCCAATCGGGAAATTGAAGTGTTTGGCAATCATCTCAGAGATCATGCGATCTCGTTTCAATCCAGAGTTTGAGTTGAAGTGAACCGTTGAAGCCAAGTCTACATCTGCCACTTTTGCGGCACGCAAAAGCAGAGCAAGATTTGTCCGCGAGTCCAGCCCGCCGGTTACATCACAGGTCAGATGTATATCGGAGTTCAGGATCGTGACGTATCTGCCTATCCAGGTCTTGATGTACCGGCGCACACCGTCTTCGTAGCTGGCTTCGCGATCATCTAGCCCCTCGGCGTCGTGGGGCGCCGGAACACGTTGAAATTGGCCTCGTTCTGCCTGAGGGCAGATACGGATCATTTGAGACCGCGGAAGAAGACGAATTTCCCCGATTGGCGTGCGATCTGACAAAGGTTGCTGACCTAGTGCGCCACTGATCCGCATACCTCCTGCACCGGGCAAATACGCCGACATTGGAAATTGATTTGCCGAAAGATGCTCTGACAAATCATAGAAGGAATTCGAAATTGCCCAGTAGTCGCCGTGTTCATAATAGTAGAGGCGTGAGTAACCGCCAAAATCGGTACCAATTTCCCAGATGCCGTTTTCTGCGTTAATCGTAACGTAGGACCCATCCATTCCTGGTTTGAGTGTATTTCCGCGCGTCTTTAGAAACCGTTGATACCCATCATCCCCGATAATCACATCGGTTCCAGAGAACGCCATACCCAAGAGCAGTGATTGAGGTAACGTATCGTTTGAAGTGAATATCATCGTGTCCGACATGGGTTACTCTATCCAGTACTTATGGCTGGATTTGGCAATCTTGGCACCAAATCCGACAATGCAGAACGCCGAAGTCGCTTCGGCTAATTCTGCTAGTATGCGGCAACTTGTTAGCGTTGCAAGCACCTAACTTACGGGGAACCGTGGACGGATATCGCCGAAAAGCCAGTCTTGGAACCACAGTGCCCGCAAGCCGGCAAAATCGTTGGCACCATTTTGTTGGGGACAGTTTTCTCGGGCTGGCTGCTGTCTGATTCAATAAACACTTGCAGCAGTTTGGCGCGACAAGGATCAGAGATTTTCAGCGTTTCGCCGGTGTCAGGTGAGCCATCGCACCATGGCGGGGACGATCATGCTTGTTAGCAGCGCATTCAATGCCATCGCGATCCCCGCATAGGCCCCTGCTACGGGGTTCACCTGAAACGCGCGGGCTGTTCCGATCCCGTGGGCCGCCACGCCAACTGCGAACCCGCGCGCGCGCCAATCAGTGATCCGCAACAAATTCATCAAAGGTGTCACTGTCACTGCCCCGATGATGCCCGTCAAAATGACCAGAACTGCGGTCAATGCCGGAAGGCCGCCAACGGCCTCCGATATCCCAAGCGCCACAGGCGCAGTTGTGGATTTTGGCGCGAGCGAAAGAAGTACCTCCATCGGTAGGCCGAAGGCCCGCGCAAGCAGAATTGCCGAACCAGCTGCAACAATAGAGCCTGCAAGCAGGGCCAGCGCAATCGGCGCAATCGACGTCCGGATTGTGTCCCGATTGTCCCAAAGCGGCAAAGCCAAAGCGACCGTCGCCGGGCCGAGCAGGAAATGGATGAATTGGGCCCCCTCGAAATAGGTCGTGTAGTGTGTGCGCGTCAGCCAAAGCACGGGTGCAATCAAAACCACCGACAGAAGAACAGGGTTTGCCCAAGGCGGATGACCCAATCGCCGCGCAACCCCGTCAGCGACCAGATAAGCGAGGATCGTCGTCGTCAGCCAAATAAGTGGTGACGTTGAAAGATAGCTCCAGAGGTTCGCGACATCAGTCATGTTTCACTCCCTCCGGTCAGGTGCCGCACACCAAGGAACGTTCCGACAGTCGCCAACATCGAGAGTATCGTCGAAACAATCAGGATGAAAAGCAGGGTTAGCCCGTCATCCAGCAGAACCTCGAAGTTGCCGATGACCCCGACGCCGGCAGGCACAAAGAGGAACGACAGGTTCGCGAGGATAACTGTGGTTGTCGGTCTTAGCCGTTCGGCAAGTGTCGGGACAAAGCCAAGCAGCAGCACGAGCAGGGCAAGGCCCAGAACCGGACCGGGCATGGTAACGCCCAGGCCGCGCACGGTTATTTCCCCCAGCAACTGACAGCCCAAGAGAAGTCCAAGCGTCTGAAGCATAGCTGTTTTCTCCTTGTTTGGTATTTCCGGCTATACTGACGGCAAATTCTGGGCAGGACCAATGGAAAGATTTGCTAGGGGCGGTGCCAGCTTTCAGATGACAGCACAAAGCCATGCATCGGGCCGATCAAATCTGATGTTACCCGACGTTATGTTCAGTTGTGACTGAACAAACTTGACGAAAAGGCGCGCCGCGGACTACACGCCCCGCAACAAGCAGGAGCGAAGCATGTCGAGCGACGACACAGATATCGAATCCGTCCGGATCGATTTCATTGAAAAGACAGGTCTTATTACGCAAGCCGAAGGTTTGCCCCGCATCGCCGGGCGGGTCTTTGGCATGCTGATTTTTGACGGTGAAGTGGTTTCTTTCGGTGATCTGGCCAAGCGATTGCAGGTCAGCCGTGCCAGCATCAGCACGAGTATTCGGCTTTTGGAAGAGCGCGGCTTGGTAAAACGCATGACAAAACCGGGCGAACGGCAAGACTACTTTCAACTCGCGCCGAACCCATACGCCACCATGCTCGCCGGTATCCAGAAGCGCACACAAGCGACGATGAGCGAGATTGCCCAGACGATTGGCAATCTACCCAAAGAAGCCGAGGCGATAGGCCGTTTGACGGCTTATGCCAATTTCTATGCATCCATGGATTCCGCAGTTGCAGTTGCCTTGGATGAACTGAATGACGCGAACAGAGAGACCACGCAGCAGCGGACCGCAGACCAAAAGGACGACACCAATGACCAATGAAGCAATGACCAAGGCTGACAAAGGTGCAAACCAACTGAACCTGGTCGCGACCGGGGAAGCAAAGCGTGGCGATGCAACAACCAGTGATATGCCGCAAGAACTGGTATTTGCTTCGGATAAAGGCGCGACGCGATCGACATGGATTGCAGCTGTGCTGGTTGTCGTGCTTGTTGGATGGATGGGAAGCGGTTTTGTAATCCCGTCCGAAGTGGCAGCACCTGTCGTGATGCGCGAAGCCCCAAAGCCCGTGACCGTTGCCGTGACCACATCCACTGCGCAAACCGTCGCGCAATTCTATCAGGCCGAAGGGCAGGCGCTGCCTGATCGGGATACGATGATGCGGGCAGAGATAGCCGGTGATATTGCAGAGGTCTTGGTGAAAAAGGGACAGGACGTTGACGCCGGTGAAGTCATCGCCCGCTTTGATCCCACCAGCAACCAGGCCGAAACAAACCGTGCAACCCAAGAACTTGTCAGGGCGCAACGCGAATTTGACAACGCCCAAGAGTTGCTGGACCGTGGCGTCGCGACGGCGGACCGTGTTTCACAGGCCCGCGCGACACTGGCCGCGGCCCAAGCGCAGATCACCGAAGCAGAGCAGGACGCGGACGCGCTGACAATCACGGCGCCATTTGCAGGACGGATCGAAACGCTTGATCTTGACGAAGGCGAGTATGTATCGTCAGGCGCAGAGGTTGGCCGGTTGGTTGATATCACCCCGCTGACAGTTGCCATTCAGGTGCCGCAGCAGTCGTTGACGCGCCTGTCAGTCGGTCAATCTGCCACAGTGCGGTTTATCACGGGCGAAGTACGCCAAGGAATCGTGACATTTGTGGGCACAGCGGCAGCATCAGAGACCCGCACCTTTCTAGCCGAGGTCGAAGTCGCGAATTCTGACCGTGCGATCCCGGCAGGCATTTCGGCCGAAGTCATCATCCCGACCGGTGAAGCGACCGCGCACTTCTTGTCTCCGTCTATCGTGTCATTGAATACCGAAGGCACGCTTGGTGTGAAGACGGTTAATGCCAACGCGGTCGTAGAGTTCTTTCCAGTCCAGATCGTGCGCGCACAGATCGATGGAATCTGGGTCGTTGGCCTGCCGGAAACAGTTGACGTGATCACCGTGGGGCAGGGGTATGTCAACGAAAACGAGACTGTCGCGCCCTCCGCAGAGGAGCAAAGCGAATGAACACGCTTATTGATGCCGCCTTTTCGCGGTCCCGCGTTGTCGTCATGGCCCTTTTGATGGTCCTCACTGTCGGTGCCTATGCGTATGTCGCCATTCCCAAAGAGGCAAACCCCGAAATTCCTTTGCCTTTGTTCTATGTATCGACGGGTCTGGACGGGATCAGCCCGACGGATGCTGAAAGGCTATTGCTGGAACCGATGGAGACGGAATTCGGGACCATTCCCGGCCTCGACAGTATGAAATCGGATGCGTCTGAAGGCTTTGCAAGTCTCCAGCTGGAATTCACCCCCGGTGGCGACAACCAAGAGGCGCTCGACAAAGTTCGTGAAGCAGCGGATCGCGTGCAGGGCGAACTGCCGGATGACGCCCGCGACATCACGATCACCGAGATCAACACGGCACTGTTCCCGATTATCACGGCCATCCTTGCAGGGCCCGTTCCGGAACGGACGTTGAACACGCTGGCCG
>CBDTYC010000210.1:0-5105 GCA_965364495.1 uncultured Yoonia sp.
TCAGGATCATCCCAGCATATCCGCAAGCCACTGCAACGAACCCGCCGATCCCGACTGCCAACCATGTCGTCTGTGCTGCAGGACGCCCGACCTTGTGGCTTAACCCGCCCAGACGTGCGTTGGGGAGGGCGGCCATCAGGACGACCATGCTGGTCCGGCTAAGCGTCGCAACAACAATCAGTACCATCCAGTGAATGCCAAATGCGACAATCTCACTGAGTGCCAGCCAGCGGATCAAAAGCGACAGCGCGATCGCACACACGCCGTAGACACCTATGTGGCTGTCTTTCATGATCGCAAGACGTCGTGCTTTGTCCCAGCCCCCCCAGAATCCATCGGCCGTGTCGGCAAGGCCATCTTCGTGCATCGCGCCAGTGGCGACGGTCCCGATAGCCAATATCAGTGCAGCCGTGATGCCCGCAGGAATGCCCATCCAAAGAAACACAGACGTCAACGCAGCCAGCCCGACACCCAACATCACACCGATCAAAGGGTAAGCCCAGGCAGAGGCCGCGCCCCGCATCATTGCTTTGTCGCCATCCACGATCACCGGCACGCGGGTCAACAAACCTACCGCCGCTGGCAGGTCCACACGGTCAATCAAAGCTGTGTCGTGTTTGAACAACAGGCCGTCCTTTGTAGGGTTTTCATCAGTGGTTTCTGCGTTAAACAGGTCCCAAAGATTGACCCCAGCGAGGACCCGATGCAAGCGCCATTTACCACTCTTTCGACCTTTCGAGATACTCTTACCGCTGCCTCGGGGCCGGATGCCGCTGCCATTGCGGGCGCACAGGACCGCAACGGCCAACTGACCAAACCACCCGGTGCATTAGGGCGGCTAGAGGATCTGGCGATCTGGTATGCGGGCTGGCGCGGTGATGCAAAGCCACAAATCAATGCGCCGCAGGTCATTATCTTTGCAGGCAATCATGGCGTTTGCGCCCAAGGCGTATCGGCATTTCCGCCAGAGGTGACTGTGCAAATGGTTGCGAACTTTGAACATGGCGGTGCGGCAATCAACCAGCTTTGCAAAACCTTCGGTGCAAAGATGGATGTTTTTCCTCTGTCGCTTGATACGCCGACGGCTGATTTCACGGTGGCCCCCGCAATGAGCGAGCAGGAATGCGTCGCAGCACTACAAATCGGCTGGAATGCCGTCGACCCCAATGCTGATCTATTGGTGACGGGTGAAATGGGCATCGGGAACACGACCTCTGCGGCAGCGATTTCGGCGGCGCTTTTGGGCGGTGACGCGGCAGAGTGGACAGGCCGCGGGACTGGCGTTGACGATGCGGGTCTGGCCCGCAAGACCGAGGTTGTGGCGAAGGGATTGGCACGACATGCCCATCGTGATCCGCTTGAGGTATTGCGCTGTTTTGGGGGGCGTGAACTGGCTGCGATGGCAGGTGCGATTGCTGCTGCGCGCTACCATCGCATCCCCGTTATCCTTGACGGTTTCATCTGCTCGGCAGCGGCGCTGACATTGGCGAAGGCAGCAGGCGGCGCGCTTGATCATACAATTGCCGGGCATTTGAGCGCAGAAGGCGCGCATCAGCGCCTCTTGGACGCCATGGATAAAGAACCGCTACTGCGTCTTGGTCTGCGACTTGGCGAAGGCTCAGGTGCAGCACTTGCGATCGGGGTTCTGCAAGGGGCCATCGCCTGTCATTCCGGCATGGCGACTTTCGCAGAGGCAGGCGTAAGCGACGGCTAGGATTTTTCTTTGGCCTCGTTGGCTTGTTGGCGGGCTGCCAATTCAATCTCGAGCGAGCTATTCAACGCGCGCGCACGGGCAATGTATTCTGGCAACTCTGAAACGGGCACGCCCGGCTTCCAGAGTTCGGTAAGCTCGCGCAGGGCGGTGCGGTCATGTTGATAGTAGCTTTGCTCTAGCTCGGCTGCTTCAAATTCGCTTAGTCCAAGGTTTTCCAAGGCATAGCGACCGGCCCGCAAGGAGCTGTCGAACATCTCGCGGACAATGTCGTTTGCACCTGCTTCATAAAGCTCGTGCACGTGAACACGGTCACGCGCCCGCGCAACAATGTGTAAATCGGGTCGCACTTTTCGGGCATAGCGGACAAGTTTGAGCGCCGAAGCTTTGTCATCAATCGCAACCACCAGAACGCGTGCGTCATCCAGTCCGGCAGCATTCAGCAAATCCGGACGGGTCGGATCGCCAAAGAACCCGCGAAACCCGAATTTCCGCATCATCTGCACCGTCGCCAGATTGTTGTCGATCACGACAGTTTCGAAACCCGCGCTTTGCACAAGCCGGTTCACGATCTGACCAAACCGACCAATGCCTGCGATAATGACGGTGCCTTTCTCGTCGACTTCGTCATGCTCTTCGGGATCGTTATCGGTCATGCGCCGCGTGAGCATTTCATAGGCAATGAACAAAAGCGGCGTAATCAGCATGGATAGTGCGATAATCAACAACAATTGTCCCGCCAGACCATCGGTCAGAACGCCTTGTGTGACCGAGAATGCGATCAGGACAAATCCGAATTCGCCCGCCTGCGCGAGGCCAAGGGTAAAAAGCCAGCGGTCTTTCTTGCTCAGCCCGAACAAGAGCGCCAAACCAAAAAGGATCACCCCTTTGACAACCATCACGGCGACAGCAAGCCCCAAGATGCGTGTGGTATCGCCAAACAACAGATTGAAATCGATACCTGCGCCGACCGTGATAAAGAACAACCCAAGCAACAGCCCTTTGAACGGTTCAAGGTCGCTTTCGAGTTCATGGCGGAATTCGGAGTTGGCCAGAACGACGCCGGCAAGGAAGGTCCCAAGTGCAGGCGACAGACCGACCATTTGCATCAATACGGCGATTGAAACCACCATCAATAGTGCAAGTGCCGTGTACATCTCGCGCAGGCGCGCTTGATGAATGTAGCGAAAAACAGGGCGTGTCAGGAAAACACCTGCCAAGATAACGGCAGCGACGGCGCCAAGTGTGACCAGCGTCACACCCCAGCCCGGCAACCCTTCGACCAAGCTTAGGGTCGCGTGATGCACGTCATCATGGTCGACTGCGCCAAGCGCCAGCGATCCATCAGCCGTCAGCGATACGATCGCGGGCGCAGCAAGCAGTGGCAGTAATGCAAGCATTGGAATAACGGCGATGTCCTGGGCCAGCAGCACAGAGAATGCAGACCGCCCGCCGCCCGTTTGCATCAAACCCTTTTCGGTTAGCGTCTGCAGGACAATCGCCGTCGAAGACAACGCAAAGATCATGCCAATCGCGATCGAGGTTTCCCACGTATAGCCCATTGCCAAGCTGCCGACCGTGATGGCCAACATCGTCAGGCCAACCTGCAGACCGCCCAAGCCCAACAGGCGCTTGCGCATATTCCAAAGAGCGCGCGGATCAAGCTCTAGTCCGATCAAGAACAGCATCATCACGACGCCAAACTCTGCAAAATGTTGCAGGTCCTTGGTTTCGGCCCCGACCAATCCGGTCAACGGTCCGATTGCAATTCCGGCTAGCAAATAGCCTAGCACCGACCCCAATCCCAACCGCGCGGCCAACGGAACCGCAATCACTGCAGCGCCCAGATATATCGTTGCTTGAAGAAGGAAGGTTTCCATGGGGGCCTGTTACAAGTGTCCAAAGGACGTGGGTAGTTTGTCTTGATAGTCTTGTTTTTGAAAATACTTTAGCGGACCAAACCAATAAGAAAAGGCGATTGCGCAGGCCGATGTCAGCTTGCCGGTAATTGTATCGCGTAGGTGCGTCCGCGTTTGACGTAATTCAGCGCCTCGTCACCGATTGCTGTAACCTGCCCTCCGTCCAACTCGCTTCCGACCTCAACGCGCACATATCGCCCGTTGCCTAGTCGTACCAAAGCGCGGCGCGCATTCGGTCTGCCATAAACCCCGATCAGGTTGATTTCACGCAGACTGATTACGTCTTCTTGGGTAGCGGCGCGCGCGACACCACCGGGCACCGGCGCATAGTTTTGTGGGGCAACCGGTGCCGCAGCGGCGACCGGCGCAGCAGGGGCGTCAGGCGCTGTCACCTCAGGAACCGCTGCCGCTGCGACCACTGCGCCAAAGCCGGAAGGACGGACATCAGGGCGTTGGGATGCCTGCACTGCAAGCGTTGTGCTGCTGTCAAAGCGCAAAGTGGCTTCTTCGGCGGCAATACTGGTTAGGATGTCGGTAATGTCCGGCGTTCCAAGATCGGCTACCGGCGCGAGCCCATTGGGGCGCAGTTGCGGGCGAAGATCCGTGACCGAGCGCCCTTCCAAGGTCGCAGTGTCAAGCACAACAGCGCCGGAATTTTGCAGCTCTAGTCCGGCAAGTCCCACACCACCAAGGTTGGATGCCGTGTTTGGTGTCTCTGGCGCGGTTTGCAGGCTCGCCACGGAGGCAGGTCGCAGCGGTGGCACGATCGCAGGTGTGCCCGCAACAATGATGACGCCGTCAGGGGCGGGGGCAAGAAGGGCCATCCGCTCTAGCTCGTCTTCCGACAATTCCGGCCGAAGATTGATGTTCAGATCAGGCAAGCCCGCGACGACAAACGCGCCATTTGGCATCAAGGTGCCTTCGGGTGTCGCTTGGATAAACCCGTTCCCATCACGGGCAAAGGCCGTGTCTGCAGATGGGGGTGTTGCAGGCGAAGTGAAGCCAAAGTCTTGCAGTGGGGTAGGCGCAGGAAAACGGGGCAGGGCTGTCTGAACCGGTGGTTCGGGCGTAGCAGGCCGGGCAAAGCCCAAAGCAAGCGCCCCTGACGGCGTATCCAGAAAACGGGGGCTACGTTGCCAGACACCGGTTTCGGCATAGGCACGTTCGGCTTGTGCCGGGCTAGGCATGATACCGATCGTGGCGGGCGCGGTGTTTTCGGGCAAGTCAGATGGTTGGGGTGGCAGTTGTGGGGGTGGTGGCAGCGTATCAGGCGATCCGGCAATGATCGTATCGGGAATGGATGGTGCCGCTTCTGGCGCCTGAACCGGCCCGATATCCGGCAAAGCGGTGCCTTGGATATTGGACGTGCCAAAGGACGTGGCTGCAAACTCCGGAATGATCGGGCCGATGTCAGTGCCCGGAGTCCCGATTGACTGTCGGTCTGCGACGGCCGTTGATGTGGTTCCCTGTGTGAA
>CBDTYC010000211.1:0-5078 GCA_965364495.1 uncultured Yoonia sp.
CGTACACCAGACGAATTCGCGCGAGGGATGCAGGGGCTTGCCTTGGTGCCAGAGCCGCTGTGGTGGCTTATGGGCGCAATCGTCAGCTTCTATTTTGGGGCTCGCCATCAGGTCAAAGCCTTTGAATTCCAGACCTCGGTTGCGCGGGCTCTTTCTGCTGCGCGTCAGGGACCGCCGGTCTCATCCGATAATCCTGCACTCGCAGAATGGCAGGGCAGTGATGGACAATGATTGGAACGACCGGCTAGAGCGGCGCATCATCGCGCTTGAGACGCGCAACGCGGTGGACGAGGTTCACCGCATCAATGTCTCTGATCGGCTCAGCGCAATAGAGGACACCCTCAAATGGCTCGTGCGCCTGATAATCGGGGGGTTGCTGATGGCAGGGCTGACTTACGCGCTGCAAGGTGGTTTCATGCGCTGATCGGGCAAATGGACTGTGCCAAATTGTAACGCGTTTATGAGGCCGGTTTCTATGTTGTCCGGCAACAGAATGCGCTAAGAAGTGGCTATGTTGATAGAACTCGGACACTTCGCTTTGATTCTCGCGTTTGGCATCGCCATCGTGCAGATGATTGTTCCCTTGGTCGGCGCACACCGCGGCAATGCTGCGTGGATGGCTTTGGCCGAACCCGCGGCCACCGTGCAATTTCTGCTGACAGGTTTTGCCTTTGCTGTGCTGACTTGGGCCTTTGTGACGTCGGATTTTTCGGTACAACTGGTCTATCTGAATTCGCATACCGACAAGCCGATGATCTACAAGATCACAGGCGTTTGGGGCAATCACGAAGGCTCCATGTTGCTTTGGATGGTGATTCTTACATTGTTCGGGGCCTGTGCCGCATGGTTCGGGGATGGTTTGCCGACGCGGCTGCGGGCGCGGGTGCTTTCTGTGCAGGCGTCGATTGCTGTGGCGTTTTTTGCATTTGTCTTGTTCACCTCCAATCCATTTGTGCGCCTCGCGGTACCTCCGCTGAACGGGCGCGATCTGAACCCGTTGCTGCAGGACCCCGGTTTGGCGTTCCATCCACCTTTCTTGTATTTGGGTTATGTGGGCCTGAGCATGTCATTCTCGTTCGCTATCGCCGCCTTGATCGAAGGACGTGTTGATGCGGCTTGGGGCCGTTGGGTTCGCCCCTGGACGCTGGCCGCATGGATGTTCCTGACCATCGGTATCGCACTTGGCTCTTGGTGGGCCTATTACGAGCTTGGCTGGGGCGGTTTCTGGTTCTGGGATCCTGTCGAGAACGCATCCTTTATGCCGTGGTTGATTTCGGACGCATTGCTGCATTTTGCGCTCGTGGTCGAAAAGCGCGAAGCGTTGAAAAGCTGGACTATTCTGCTGGCGATCCTTGCATTCGGGTTTTCGCTGCTGGGGGCATTCATCGTGCGGTCCGGTGTGCTGACCTCGGTGCATGCATTCGCGAATGATCCCGCGCGCGGCCTGTTGATCCTGGTCATTCTTGCGGTATTTCTGGGCGGCGCATTGACGCTGTTCGCCGCGCGGGCAGGCAAGTTGGAAGCCAAAGGCGTCTTTTCGACGATTAGCCGCGAAAGCGGTCTGATCCTGAATAACATCTTGTTGTCTGTCAGCTGCTTTGTCGTCTTCATCGGAACGATCTGGCCACTGGTCGCAGAATTGTTGTTTGATCGCACCCTCTCTGTTGGCCCGCCATTCTTCGACGCGGCATTCACGCCGTTTATGGTCGCCTTGGCGATTGTACTTCCGGTCGGGTCAATGCTGGCGTGGAAGCGCGGCACGTTTGAGCGGGCCTCGAAAGCACTGGTTGGCTGGTTTGTCCTCGCCATTGCGGCCGCGGCTTTGGCTTATGCGATCCAGAGCGGGAACTCGGCGCTTGGCCCCGTTGGCGTGGCCCTTGGCGTCTGGGTTGTCGGGGGCGCCTTGGCGGATCTATGGATGCGCAGCGGCCGTGACAGCATACCAGAGCGCCTTCGCCGCATGAGACGCCTGCCACGTGCGGATTGGGGCAAGGCGACCGCGCACATCGGCATGGGGGTGACCATCTTCGGCATCGCCGCTATGACCGCTTGGCAGCAAGAAGACATTCGTGTCGCTGATATCGGTGAACGCTGGGCGGTCGGGCAGTTCGAATTCCAGCTGGACAGCGTAAACCAGCTTGAAGGGCCGAACTACATTACGACAATGGCCGATATTTCGGTCTGGCGCGGAGCAAGACAGATCGGTGATTTACATCCCGAAAAGCGGTTCTATCCGGTGGCGAACATGCCTACGACAGAGGCTGCTATCATCAACGGTGTGCTTCGCGACATCTATGTCGTCGTGGGCGATCCGCAGGCTAGCGGCGGTTGGGCGGTGCGTGTCTATCTGAAGCCCTTTGCAAACTGGATATGGGGCGGGGCGATGCTGATGGCACTTGGCGGCTGTTTCTCGCTGTCCGACAGACGACTTCGGGTCGGGGCATCATCGGCCAAGAAATCACCAAAAGCAGTGCCCGCAGAATGAAGCGGTTGTTGATCATTTTGGTGCTATTTGCGTCCCCGCTTTGGGCGGTTGAACCGAGCGAAATGCTGGCTGATCCGGTTCTGGAGGAGCGGGCGCGCGACCTGTCGCAAGGTCTGCGTTGTCCGGTCTGTCGCAACGAAAGCATCGACGAAAGCAATGCGGCACTGGCAAAAGAATTGCGTATTCTTTTGCGGGAACGGATCGTCGCGGGCGATAGCGACGAAGAAGCGGTTGATTTCATGGTGGCTCGCTACGGTGAATATGTGCTGCTGCGGCCTGACGCGCGCGGCGCGAATATGATCCTGTGGCTTGCCGCGCCGGCGCTATTGCTGATCGCGCTGGGGATTGGCTGGACCACAATCCGCACCAAACGCGCGGCGCCTTCGGCACTGAGCGATGAGGAACAGGCAGAGCTGGAAAAAATATTACGCTCGTGACGCATGGTATGGCTTTCCTGAACCGAACAGTTCACTAAGTTGTACCAAAGCGGCGATCCTATCTGGTGTCGCAAGTCAGTCACAAGGATAACGCGTATGGATTATCAGGCCATCACATTTGCAATTCGTAATGGCGTTGCAATCATCACTTTGAACCGTCCCGAAATGATGAACGCGCTGAACACGCAGATGCGCGCCGAGATAACCCACGCCTTCAAAGCGGCCGAAAAGGACGCACGTGTTGTTGTCTTGACGGGTGCGGGCAAGGCATTCTGTTCCGGCCAAGACCTTGGCGATGGCGGCAATGCGGCAGCTCTGGACCTTGAGCGGACACTGCGCGATGAATACGTGCCGATGCTCAAGGCGATCTTTGATTGCCGCATTCCCACAATCGCAGCGGTCAACGGCCCTGCAGCAGGGGCCGGTGCGAACCTTGCGCTGGCCGCAGATGTCGTGATTGCATCTGATGCCGCCTATTTCGTTCAAGCCTTCACGCGGATCGGCCTGATCCCTGATGCCGGTGGCACCTATTGGCTGCCGCGGCAAGTAGGTGCGGCCAAAGCGATGGGTGCTGCTCTTTTCGCTGACAAGATTAGCGCAGAACAGGCCGAAGCTTGGGGAATGATCTATGAAGCCGTCCCTGCGGCCACTTTCCACGAGCACGTCAATGCTCGCGCGACACATCTGGCCCAAGGTCCGACTGTTGCCTACCGCGAATTGAAGCAGGCAATCAGAGGGTCCTTTGAGAACTCGCTGGACGAGCAGTTGGCGCTGGAGGCAAAACTGCAAGGGCGCTGCGGCAAGACACGCGACTTCCAGGAAGGCGTCGTGGCCTTCCTGGAAAAACGCAAAGCCGTTTACGAAGGCCGCTGAGCTGCGATCAGAAAGCCCGCATCTTCGGGTGGTGCCAGTTCGACCCGGCGGTAAATGCTACCGTCCGGTCTGCGGGTCACCATCTTGAGATCCACGAGCGCGCGACGCAGCAACGCATGATCCTTGAAGTTATGACGGGCCGTAAGCAGGGCGTTTACCTGCTTTTCTGTCATGTCCTCGCGGGCGGGAAGGGCCGCCCAGAACACCCACAGACATAGTTCGCGTACAGAGTTCTGTTTGGGCCAACGGGTCATTGTTCCGTTCTCAAACACGCGCAGTGCACGCTCCATCCGTTTCTTTTCGGTCGGCACAAAGGCTGTTGTGGCAACCTTTTCGGCCTTGAGGTGTTGGAAATTATCATATCCAGCGGACTTGGCCACAAGGCCAAGCATCGTCGCATGTCCGGGCAATCCGTCATGTTGTTTCAGTTTATTGCGCAGGGTCTTGGTAAACACCGACAGATCGTCGATGGTGATAGAGATCGTGTCTCTGGGCATGGTCTGGCCTTTCATATCACATGCCGGCCCCGATTTTCGGGGTGATGGTCGCCCTTGTCGTCCGGCCTGATAAAAGGACAGCGAACTCGTCTTGCCAATATCAGGTTTAGCGTGACCCGCATGGGTCGGCGACGCCTTGGTGAACTGATGACCAAGGCCGTCTTAGCGCGATGGATTGGGGCGTGGCAAGGCAAAGTAAACGCGGTCTTACTAGATACCGTTGATGCGAAACGTGGTCTTGGGGCTGTGGGTTTCATGAAAACCCACCGATCCGAAAAGACAAAAGCGCCTATATTATTCGGATCGGCGTCGGCGGTGAGGTGTGAATGCGTTGTAACTTCAAACAGTTAAGGGGCGATCCGTGGCATCGCCTCTGCCACGATGCCTTGCTGCGAATAGTCAGGATGCGACAGATTTCCGACCTTACCGGCCACGTGCAGGCCTGCAGCGTCAATGACCCGTCCGTTTATTTCGATGACGAAGTGAGTGGGGTTTTCTTGGCTTGAAACAATCAGTCGCGCGAGGTGCTGCTGAGTTTGCGCGGGGTTGAGGAGCAACAGATAAGGCGTGTGAGTCACTGAAAACCGTGTGAAGTTTGGTTCAGGTCTTCTTGTCAGGCAGTTCGCAGAAAGGGCTGCCCGAAGGCAGCCCTAATTCTTTAGCGTTTTTCGATGTCGACATAGTCGCGCTGCATTTCACCAAGATAAAGCTGGCGCGGACGCCCGATCTTGAGTTGTGGATCGGCCAACTGTTCTGACCACTGCGAAATCCAACCGACGGTCCGTG